>CAWVYV010000042.1:0-8134 GCA_963934475.1 uncultured Alphaproteobacteria bacterium
TAAAAACTTATATACTATATGTTGTATATCTTAGATCAAATTTCAAGTCTAAAGTCTAAAGTTTTTGTTTATAGACCAGATGCTTTAATTTTTCGTTGAGCTTTAGAATAAATAACTATTGGGTCTTTATTATCATTAATAACTTCTTTATTTATTATAACCTCTTCTACATTATTTAATTTTGGCAAATCAAACATTATATCAATCAAAATATTTTCTAAAATTGACCTAAGTCCCCTTGCTCCAGTTTCTCTTATTAAAGCTCTATCAGCAATAGCATCTAACGCATCTTCAGTAAATGTTAACTTAGCACCTTCCATATCAAACATTTTTTCGTATTGTTTGACAAGAGCGTTTTTAGGTTTTGTTAGAATACTAATTAAAGCTAGCTTATTTAAATCCTTAAGTGTAGCTATTATAGGTAGACGCCCTATAAACTCTGGTATTAAACCATATTGTAATAAATCTTGAGGCTCTAAATCTAAAAGAAGATCTTCATTTCTTTTATTATCAAGTACTGGTAAATCAGCACTAAAACCTATAGAACTAGCAGACCCTCTTTTAGCAATAATTTTTTCTAAACCACCAAATGCTCCAGCACAAATAAACAAAATATTTGTTGTATCTACTTGAAGAAAATCTTGCTGTGGATGCTTTCTTCCACCTTGCGGAGGAACACTCGCTACTGTGCCTTCCATAATTTTTAAAAGTGCCTGTTGTACTCCCTCTCCACTTACATCTCTAGTAATAGAGGGGTTGTCTGATTTTCTACTAATTTTATCAATTTCATCAATATAAACTATTCCTCTTTGGGCTTTTTCTACATTATAATCAGATGCCTGAAGCAACTTTAATATAATATTTTCTACATCTTCTCCAACATATCCAGCTTCTGTTAAGCTAGTTGCATCAGCCATAGTAAAAGGAACGTCTAAAAATCTTGCTAGCGTTTGTGCTAAAAGCGTTTTACCACTGCCAGTGGAACCAATTAACAAAATATTTGATTTTGCTAACTCTACATCATTTGCGCTAGGTTTATGATTTAACCTTTTATAATGATTATATACTGCAACTGACAGCACTTTCTTTGCAGAAGATTGCCCAATAACATAAGTATCTAAGAAATCAAATATTTCAGATGGGTTAGGGATATTTTTAGATGATTTTATTAAAGAAGTTTTGCTTTCTTCTTTTATAATATCTGTACACAAATCTACACACTCATCACATATGAAAACTGTAGGTCCAGCAATTAATTTTTTTACTTCATGCTGACTTTTACCACAAAAAGAGCAAAATAATTTATCTTTATCTTCTGTTTCAATATCTGACATTTAATATTCCATGCTCACTATATAAATATATTAATACTTTAATTATCTTTTTTCAACAATTTCATCTATCAAACCTAAATCTTTAGCTTCATTTGGGTTTAAAAATTTATCTCTTTCTAGTAATTCAGTAATTTTTTTAACAGTTTGACCTGTATGCTTACTATAAATAGTATTTAAACGACTTTTTAAATCTAAAATTTCTTTTGCATGTATCTGAATATCTGTAGCTTGGCCTTGGAAGCCACCTGAAGGCTGATGAACCATAATTCTAGAATTTGGTAATGAAAACCTTTGTCCTTTTTCTCCAGCTGCTAACAAAAGTGACCCCATTGAAGCGGCCTGGCCAACGCACATTGTTGAAACTGGTGGCTTTATATATTGCATTGTATCATATATTGCTAAACCAGAAGAAACAATACCACCTGGTGAGTTAATATACATAGATATAGCTTTATCTGGATTTTCCGCTTCTAAAAATAGTAATTGAGCTATTATTACAGTAGACATTTCATCATGAACACCACCAGTAACAAATATAATTCGCTCTTTTAATAGCCTAGAAAAAATATCATAAGCTCTCTCACCTCTTCCAGATTGTTCAACGACCATCGGTATTAGTGAACTCATATTTATATCATTTTTTTTATCTATATTCATATCATTTAAGCCTAACATATTTTATTTTTTTGTTTTTTTCTTAGTGTTTTTTGTGTCACTTTTCTTTGCTATACTTTTTTTAGTCTTAGCTTTACTTGAAGTTTTAGTTGTTGGATCAGGTATAACGTTATCTTCAAATAATTTATCCGCAGAGACTTTAATATCTTTAATTGTACATTTACTAATTATATGATCCACAACTTTTTCTTCAAAGATAGGAGCTCTTACCGCATTGGCTGCTTCTGGATTTTTTTGATAAAATTCAATAACCTTATTTTCTTCACCAGGGTATTTTCTAGCTTCTTGCATAACTGCAGATTTAATCTCTTCATCTGTAACAGTAATTTTATTGGCATCCCCCACTTCTGCTAAAAGTAAGCCTAATCTAACTCTTCTTTCCGCAATTTCATTATATTCCTTTTTTAAAACAGAATCTTTTTTACCTTTATCTTCATCATCAATTACTCCAGCTTTTTTGTCTTGTTCATACCTCTCCCAAATAACTTTATTTTCATTTTCTAGCATCGTTTTAGGTATTTCAAAGCTATATTCTTTAGATAGCATATCTAACAAATCTCTTTTAATTCTATTTCTAGAAGTATTTTTATAATTAATCATTATCTGACTTTTTATAGCTTCTTTAAGAGCTTTTAAATCTGGTAACCCCATTCTAGAAGCTAATTCATCATTAATTTTAGATTTTTCTGCTTCCAGTATATCTTTAATTACCACCTCAAATTTTGCAGGCTTTCCTGAAAGCTCTGCTTTTTGATAATTTTCTGGAAAAGTTACCTCAACATTTTTCTTATCATCCACATTCAAACCTATTAATTGATCTTCAAAACCAGGTATCATTTGACCTGAACCTAATTCCAACCTGTGGTTTTCTGCAGTTCCTCCTTCAAATACCTTTCCATCTAAATAACCTTTAAAATCAATTAATACTGAGTCCCCTAATTTAGCTTTACGTTTCTTTTTTAGAGGTGCGTATGACTTTTGATTACTAGCTATATCTTCTAAAGCTTTATTTATGTCACTTTCTTCAACATCTGCAACTAAACGATCAAATTTAAGCTTAGAGAAATCTTCAATTTTTATTTCTGGCATTATTTCTATATTAACAGTAAATGTAACGTCACTGCCATCTAATGGTTTTCCCTCAAAATCTACTTTAGGTTGCATAGCTGGTTTAATTTTTTTATCTGTAAATAATTTTCTCATACTATCAGAGACTTGTTTTTCTACAATTTCACCTGATACTTGAGAGCCAAAACGACTCTTAACAATAGTCATAGGAACTTTTCCAGGTCTAAAACCATCAATTTTTGCTGTAGCTGCTACTTCAGTTAGCCTCTCTTCAATAGCTTTATTAATAGTTTTAGAAGGTATTACTATTTTGTATGACTTACTTAATCCTTCATTTTTTAATTCCGTTACCTTCATTGGACATTCCTTAGCTAATGGTGCGGATGGAGGGACTTGAACCCCCACGCCTTACGGCACTAGAACCTAAATCTAGCGTGTCTGCCAATTTCACCACATCCGCATTAATAAATAATAGTTACAAAAATAGTTTTATATATTATCTTGTATAATCTAGCTACAATTTAATGAAAATAATATTACAATTAATATATTAATTTGACAATGCTTGCGCACATGCATCTACTATTGCATCTGCATCTATAGAATAATGTTGGTATAAATCTTTTAAATTTCCAGATTGTCCAAATTCATCAACGCCTAATGAGACAGTCTTTTTTCCTACTGCTCCACCTATCCACGTCAAAGATGAAGAGTGAGCATCTATCAAGGAAACAATAACACTTTCTTTTCTCGTATCTAAGAATAATTCCTCAATACGTGATAAAACTTTATTGCCTATAGATCGTTGTTTTTGAGCTTCCTTCCAATTTTTATAAAGCCTATCTCCAGAAGTAATAGATAAAACAGATACATCTAGATTATCTTCTTTAAGTATTTCTAATGCTTCAAAAACTTCCGGTGCCATAACTCCCGAAAAAACAATAGTAATATTACTTTTATTTTTAGATTTTTCTAACCAATACCCACCCGATAATATTTCCTCTTCTATCTTCTCGTTTATTTCTCTTTTAATTTGAGGAATATTTCTAGTAGAAAGCCTCACATAGACAGAACTACCTTTGGGATCCTGCATATAGGCAAAAGTATATCTTAGAATTATCTCTAATTCATCAGCATAAGTCGGCTCAAACATTAAAAGGTTTGGCTGACCAATTCCAATTAAAGGAGTAATAATAGACTGATGTGCTCCACCCTCAGGGCCTAAAGATATTCCTGATGGAGTAGCAACAAGCAAAAACCTTGCATCTTGGTATACTGCATAATTTAGAGCATCAAGCCCACGAGAAATAAATGTGTCATAAATAGTTCCTATTGGTATCAAAGCACTACCAAACATTTTATCTGATAAACCTGCAGCACCCAAAGCTAAAAATAAATTATTTTCAGCTATTCCTAGTTCAAAATGTTGTCCTTTAGGAGAAGCGAGCCATTTTTGTGCAGAAACAACTTTTTCATTATGAAAAATATCTTCTTTATGCTCTCTATTATAAATTTGTTTTTGATTTACCCATCCTCCTAAGCTTGTAGAAACAGTAACATCTGGAGAAAAAGTTACTATTCTTTTACTTAAATCTGAATCTTCTTTGCCTATTTCATTTAATATTCTTCCAAAAACTTCTTGGGTATTAGATACTTCTGCATTTTTATAATTAAGTTTATTAGGTATATATATTTTCTTATCACTGAAAAGCCTTTTATCACCTTCATAGAAAGGGTTTTTTGATAAAAAATCTTTAATTAAATCTTCAGATGAATCTAAGCCTGAATAATAATCCCATTCATCACCATTTTTTACATTTAAATTCTTTTGGTAGCCTTTCATTTGGTCATTATTCATCAAACCAGAATGATTATCTTTATGCCCAGCTAATGGAAGCCCAAAACCTTTAATTGTATACGCAATAAAACAAGTTGGTATATCATCATTGTCTGCTTCAATAAATGCTTCTAAAACTGCCTCAACATCATTACCAGCAAGGTTAGACATAGTTTCATTCAGATCTTCATCGCTAAGAGAATTAATAATATTAATTGCATCTTTATTATTTTTTAAATCTTTATTTAAATGTTCACGCCAACCTTTACTTCCCATATAAGAAAGTGCTGAATATAAATCATTTGGACAGTTATCTATCCAATTTAAAATTTTATTTCCACCTTTAATTTTTGATAAACTTTGTAATTTTTTTCCATATTTTAAGGTAATTACTCTCCACCCCATAGAAGCAAAAAGTTCATCTATTTTTAAGTGAAGCTTATCTGCTACTACTGCATCTAAAGACTGCCTATTATAATCAATCACCCACCAACAATTTCTGACATTTTGTTTAGCTCCTTCTAATAAAGCTTCATAAATATTTCCTTCATCTAATTCTGCATCACCAAGTAATGCTACCATTTTTCCAGGTTTAAAATTTTTACTAACAAAATTATGTTGGGTTACATAATCTTGAATCAAAGAACCAAATATTGTTATAGCTCCACCTAAACCAACTGAACCAGTAGAATAATCTACATCATCTGTATCTTTAGTGCGCGAGGGATATGATTGAGCCCCACCAAATGCTCTAAAATTTTCCAACTTATCTTTATTTTGGTTCCCTAATAAATATTGAATAGAATGAAAAACTGGTGCCGCATGCGGTTTTACAGCAACCCTATCTTCAGATTTCAAAATTTTAAAATATAAAGCAACCATAATGGAGATTATAGAAGCAGAAGATGCCTGATGCCCTCCAACCTTAATTCCATCTAGCGATGGCCTAATATTATTTGCATTATGAATCATCCATGCAGATAGCCATGAGACCTTTTTTTCTATATCTTTTAAAATTCTTAAATCTATATCAGAAATTTTTTGAGAATTAGAAATTTGTGATAATTTGTTATTCTTCATTTTAGACCTCTTATTATGCATATTAATAGAATATACTACTCATATTTAATAATTATTAAATTGCAAATATAGCTAAAATTGTTATTAGTAAAGCAATATAATATAAGAAAAAATCTATAACTTAACAGAAAATTGTGTAACAATGGATTATATAGAATATAAAATACTTACTACATTACAAAAAAATGCACAGTTAACAAATATTGAACTCGCAAAACAAGTTGGTCTTTCTGCATCTCCCTGTTTAAGAAGAGTCAAAACTTTAGAAGATAAAGGAGTAATATCTGGCTACTGTGCTATTGTTAACCAGAATAAAGTAGACTTATCAGTAAATGTTTTTGTGCAGGTTTCTTTAGAAAGGCAATCTGAAGAAGGTTTAGAATTATTTGAAGAAAAAATAATCCAATATAAGGAAGTCATGGAAGCATATCTTATGACTGGAGATGCGGATTATTTGTTAAGAATAGTAGTAAAAGATTTACAAACTTATGAAAAATTCTTAAAGGAAAACTTAACTAGAATATCAGGTATAGCTAGTATTAGGTCTTACTTTTCACTAAAGCAGGTAACAAGAAAATTTACTTTGCCTATTATTAACCCAAAACAAACATGAAATAATTAAGATGAAGATAATTAATAAATCAGATTCTTATATTATGGCCAATAAACTAAGTACTATATCTATAGAGAGCTCATTTAAAAATAGCTTTAATTTAATGCAAAAAGCAGGAAAGCTTGCTGCCAAAAATATTGATTCATTATATTCTAAAAGAAAAACTTTAATACTTTGTGGTGTTGGAGGAAATGGAGGAGATGGGTTTATAATTGCTCAAGAGCTTTTTAATAAAGGATGGGATATCAAAGTAAGTATAATAGGAGACCAAAATAAAATTAAGGGTGACTCACTAAAAGCATTAAATAAATTAAAACTCAAACTATTCAGCTTTAATGAAATAAACCTAGATAAACCTAAATTATTTATAGATGCAATTTATGGAATAGGTTTATCGAGAAAAGTTAATAAAAAAGAATGTGCAATTTTAAATATAATAGATAAGCACCCTGCCCCAGTAATTGCTATTGATATACCTAGTGGTATAGACTGCAATAATGGTAAAATTCTTGGTTTTGCAGCTTATTGCGATTTAACTATTACTTTTTCTACATTAAAAATTGGTCATATCCTTTTACCTGGATCAGAAAAAATTAATAAAATAAAAGTATTAGATATAGGCATATCTAAAGATATTATTAATAAAATAGAGCCTGATGTAAAAATAAACCTTAAAAATGAATGGGTTACAAAAATAGTTTGGCCAAAAATTGATGATCATAAATATAGTAGAGGTTATAGCTTAATTATAGGTGGCCCTAAAGATATGACTGGCGCTTCCAGATTAGCTGCAATGTCAGCCCAAAGAGCAGGAAGTGGAATAGTTGCTTTAGCTACAGAAAAAGAAGCAGCAGAAATATATTTTATTTCTCTGACTTCTCAGTTAGTAAAAACATATAAAAATATTATGGAATATAACACAATAATTAACGAATCTAGAATAGATTCCATAGTAATTGGCCCTGGACTAGATATAAGTAGCAAGTCAATATTAAAGATTAAATCGGCTCTTAAAACGAATAAAAGAATAGTTTTAGATGCTGGTGCCATATCATGTTTTAAAAATAAATTAGAAATATTTGTAAAAATACTCTCTGGAAAAGACGTTATTATAACCCCGCATGAAGGAGAGCTTAAATCAATATTACCTAACCTTACTGGAAACTTAATAAGTAAAGCTTTAAAAGCTGCTAAAATATTAAATGTAATTGTTGTACTAAAAGGAGCCACAACAATTATTGCTTCACCAAATAATAAAGCTTTTGTAAATACAGCAGGTGCTAAATGGTTAGCAACTGCTGGAAGTGGCGATGTATTAGCAGGAATTATAGGTGGCTTATTATCTAATAAGATGGAGACATTTTATGCAGCAGCATATGGAGTGTGGCTACACTCTGAATCTGGTAAATATTTAGGCCCAGGCTTAATAGCAGATGATATTCCAAAAATTTTACCAAAAATACTAAAAAATGTATAATTTATTTTATGAATACTAAAACTCTATTTGCAACCTAATGCCCAAGACAT
>CAWVYV010000043.1:0-8116 GCA_963934475.1 uncultured Alphaproteobacteria bacterium
GTTTTACGATTCGTAGATCTTATTCTTTTTTTTGCAGAAGCTATATTAGCCATATAATATTCCTTAAAATCACATTAAATTCATTTTTAGATACTTTTCATAACTGATCTTTACAAAGAGGTCAACCATTGTACATGATTATTAAGTATTTTTAAAAATGGCTTTCCTTTTATCAATAAACGCTTTCATGCCTTCTTTTCTATCTTCTAATGAAAAAGAGGATCTAAAAAGCCTTCTCTCATAAATAATTCCCTGAGATAAAGTATTTTCATAAGAAGAGTTAATAGCATCTTTTGCCATTATTAAAGCAGGAAGTGATTTTTCTGATATTTCAATAGCTATATCTATAACTTTTTCTAAAAAACCTTCTGATGATATAATCCTACTAACTAGACCTAATTTTTCCGCCTCTATTGCATCCATCATTCTGCCAGTTAATATCATATCCATTGCTTTAGCTTTACCAATAGCTTTTGGTAAACGCTGTGTGCCTCCAGCAGCAGGAAAAACTCCTAAATTAATTTCAGGCTGGCCAAACTTAGTATTCTCATTGGCTATTAGTAAATCACACATCATTGCTAATTCACACCCCCCGCCCAAAGCATAGCCGTCAACTGCCGCTATTGTAGGCTTAGAGCAATAACTGATCTCTTCCCAAGGCTTAATAAAATCATTATTTATTAAATCAATAAAAGTTTTTTTTTCCATTTCTTTTATATCTGCGCCTGCCGCAAACGCTTTTTTAGAACCAGTAACAACAATAACAGATATATTTTTATCATTTTCAATAATATTTAAAGCATCATTTAAATCTGTTATTAAATCTTTGCTAAGTGCATTTAAAGCTTCAGGACGATTCAAGGTAATTAAAGCTACTTTTGAAATTGTTTTTGTAATTATATTTTTATAATTATTTTTTAAAACCATATGGTTTTTCCTTAATTAATATTTAAGCTAAGAAAACTATTGTAAGTAATAAGTATATTATTGTTAAAACTTTTAATATTAATTTTTAATATTTCTTCCTCTCTAATAAAGACCAAATCCTTATTATTAGCTTCACTACTTAAAAACCACCCAAATTGCTTTAAAATGGATTTATAAAATTTTTCTATTTCAAAAGATTCTTTAGTGGATAGGGCTTCCACACTTACTATACGCCCTGTATTAGATTCAAAAAGAAAACATGAATCTTTGTTTTCTATAATATTATTGTTAATAGGAATATCATTAATACATTCTAAAAAATCTATAGCTAAAGCATTTTTACTTAATGCAAGTAAAAGAATACTAAAAATTATTTTTGACAAGTGGGACAATAGTATGTTGACCTTCCATTTTGGATATCTCTTCTAATAAAAGATATACAATTATTAATGCATTTATCATTTTCTCTATTATAGACAGATAAATAGTTTTGAAAATACCCTATTTCTCCAGAAATATTTTTATAATCTTGAAGTGTTGTGCCTCCTTCTCTAATTGCTTTTTTTAAAACTTCCTCAATTTTAATATAAAGACACTCAATATCTTTTAAAGATAACTCACAGCCCATAGCAAAAGGTGAAATTTTAGCTAAAAACAAAGATTCACATACATAGATGTTGCCAAGGCCAGAGATAATGCTTTGGTTTAAAAGTAACGATTTTATAGAAGATTTTTTTATATTTAAATTTTCATAAAAATCTTGTACAGAAAATTCTTTTTTTAAGGGTTCAGGCCCTAATTTTTTAAATATATTTTTATAACTGTCATCTTTTTCATGATAGATATTAAAAAAACCAAAGCGTCTGGGGTCTTTAAATATAAATCGTATTTTACAATCATTTTTTTCAATAAATTCTATAGCAATATGATCATGCTTCTGAAAGGGCTTAAATTTGTTTCTTTCTATCACTATACTACCAGACATCCCTAAATGAAAAATTATAGAATAATAATTATCAAATTCAATTATTCCATACTTAGCACGACGCTTAACTCCTATAACTTTTACATTATTAATTACAGATTTAATTTTCTTTGATACTGTAATTCTTAAATCATAACGACGGACATAGACTTTTTTTACAATTAAATTTTTAATTGCAAAATTTAAACCGGTGGTTACAGTTTCAACTTCAGGAAGTTCAGGCATGATTTAATACTAAAATAAGTAGTTATAGAAAGCTATAATATTATGAATAAAAAAATAACATTAAATGAAGAAAAGGTAATATTTGGTCTTAAAAAAATACCAATTAGCCAAAAAAGAAAAGAAATATCAAACTTATTTGAAAATGTATCAAATGATTATGACCTAATGAATGACTTAATGAGTTTAGGTACCCATAGAATCTGGAAAAAAGACTTAGTAGATAGGTTAGAGAGAGAACAAATTTTAACAACAAAAAAAACGATACTGGACCTTGCTGGGGGAACAGGTGATATTGCTTTTGCTTTAAAAAAACGTTTTTCTCAAAATGAAATCACTATTATGGATCTTACACTCGGAATGATGAAGGTTGGAAAAAATAAAGCAATAAAAAAAAATATTTATGAAGGGCTTAATTGGGTAGCTGGAGATTCTGCGTATTTACCTTTTACACAATCTTCTTTTAATAATATTACATGTGCTTTTGGTATAAGAAATGTAGCAGAACTAGAAAAAACCTTGAATGAATGCTATAAAGTCCTTAAACCTGGAGGAAAATTAATGATTTTAGAATTTTCTCCAGAAGTAATAGTTCCTTTCCAAAAATTCTATGACTATTATTTAAAAAATGTTTTGCCCTTTTTAGGAGATAAAATAGCTAATAATAAAAAAGCATATCAATACTTAGCAGAAAG
Source organism: uncultured Alphaproteobacteria bacterium (assembly GCA_963934475.1). Classification (GTDB taxonomy): domain Bacteria; phylum Pseudomonadota; class Alphaproteobacteria; order TMED109; family TMED109; genus TMED109. The sequence goes on from CAWVYV010000043.1 coordinate 2,830, forward strand.
CATTGAGACATTTTATGCACCTAATGATTTTTGTGATAAACTACAATCTGCAAAATTTAAAATCGTTAAACTCAAAAAATATTTGAGTGGCACTGCCTGCTTATATATAGCAACAAGGATTTAAAATAGTTTAAATAAATGTATTATAAGGTTAATATATAATTCTGTATTACAATATAAGAAAAATAGTATGAAAATGAATAATAATTTAAAAATACTTCTCATCGTTTCTGGAGGAATTGCAGCCTATAAAAGCTTAGAGCTTATAAGAATTTTTAAAAAAAATGATATTAAAGTCCAAGTTGTTTTAACAAAGGGGGGGGCTGAATTTGTTACCCCTTTATCAATTGCTGCACTTTCAGAAGAAAAAGTTTACCAAGAACTTTTTTCACTTAAAGATGAAACAGAAATGGGTCATATTCAACTCTCAAGAAAAAATGACCTAATACTTATTGCTCCTGCATCAGCAAATATTATTGCACATGCTGCTGCAGGTATTGCAAATGATTTAGCCACGACAATATTATTGGCTGCAAACAAGCCAATTATATTTGCTCCTTCTATGAATGTAGAAATGTGGAACAATCCTATTACTCAGAAGAATATTAAATTCTTAAAAAATAATAATTGTCAATTTATTGGTCCAGAGTCAGGAGATTTAGCATGTGGGGAAGAGGGTGATGGTAGAATGTCAGAACCACAGATTATATATAAATATATTAGCTCTATGTTCAAAAAAAAAAAGTTAAATGTTAATGTTCTAGTTACTGCTGGACCAACTTTTGAAGCAATAGACCCTATAAGGTTTATTGGAAATAGGTCTTCAGGAAAACAAGGCATAGCAATTGCAAAAGCGTTTTCTGAAATGGGGGCGAATGTAACTTTAATATTAGGCCCAAGCTCACAAAAAATTCCAGAACATGTTAAAGTCATAAACATAGAAACAGCAAATGATATGCTAGATGCGGTAAAAAAAATAAATAATATAGATGTTGCAATATGTGCTGCTGCAGTATCAGATTGGGCTATAAAAAACCCTTCAAAAAATAAAATTAAAAAGAATAATAAAAATTTTCCTGAAATAAATTTTTCATTAAACCCTGATATATTAGCGTATATTTCTAATCAAAAAAGTAATAGGCCTAAATTAGTCATTGGTTTTGCTGCCGAAACAAATGACCTAATTAAGAATGCTAAAGACAAACTTAAAAGTAAAAAATGTGATTGGATTATTGCTAATAATGTACTAGATGACTCTGATATATTTGGAGGGGAAAATAATACTGTTACACTCATTACAAGAGATAATATTGAACCATGGGATAAATGTTCGAAAACAGATATTGCAAAAAAATTATCTAATAAAGTGATTAAAGAGATATTGGGTTCTTAATATGGAAATAAAAATCACTATTTTAAAACATGGGCCTGAAAATATTCCTAAATATGCCACTGAAGGGTCAGCTGGCATGGATATTCAAGCTGCAATAAATAAACCTATAATCGTGAAGCCAAGGGAGAGAGTATTAATCCCAACAGGTTTTAAAGTAGAAATACCTATTAATTATGAAATACAAGTTAGGCCAAGATCAGGTTTGGCAATTAAACATGGCATTTCTGTCTTAAATTCTCCAGGCACTGTTGATTCAGATTATAGAGGTGAAATAGGTGTTATACTGATAAACCATGGTGATACAAATTTTAAAATTAATCCCTTTGATAGAATAGCCCAAATAGTCGTTACACAAATTATAAAAGTCAAAATTATTAAAAATAATAATCTTAGTGATACTCAAAGAGGTTCGGGTGGATTTGGTTCTACTGGAGATAGGAATGACTAACATAGAATTTACTGAAGATGAAATTCAACGTTATGCCCGCCATATAACTCTTCCACAAGTAGGTGGCATTGGGCAACGAAAATTAATGAATGCAAAAGTTTTAGTAATTGGAGCGGGAGGCCTTGGCTCTCCTTTACTGCTATATTTAGCTGCAGCAGGAGTAGGCACTATCGGCATTATTGATGATGACAAAGTTGAGTTATCTAATTTACAAAGACAAATAATTCATAAAACTAGTATGATAGGCAAACATAAGACCGATAGTGCCAAAGAAACACTTTTAACTATAAACCCTAACATCAATGTCATTACCTATAAAAAAAGATTCACTTTTTCCAATGCTGAAGCTATCGTATCAAAGTATGATATAGTGGCCGATGGAAGTGATAATTTTGGAACGAGATTTTTAGTAAATGACACATGTTTCCTTACAAAAAAACCCTTAGTATCTGCAGCAATTTTAAGGTTTGAAGGCCAAATATCTACTTATTCTGCATATAAAGATTCAAATTGCTGTTATAGATGCTTATGGCCAGCTCCTCCTCCAAAAGGACTAATAGCCTCATGTGGAGAAGCGGGAGTTTTTGGAGCATTAGCAGGAAGTATAGGTTCTCTTCAAGCTATAGAGGTATTGAAAGAGATATTAGGAATAGGAAAAAGCTTAAATAATTTTCTTATAATATTAGATACTCTATCTTCAGAAATGCGCAAAGTAAAAGTTAACAAAGATAGTAACTGTCAACTTTGTGGGAAAAAACCAAATATAACCTCTATCAAAGAACATAAAGACTACTCATGAAAAGTAATACGAAAAAATTAATAATAATTTTATATTCAGAAGAAAAAGAGAAGTTAAATTATGCTATGGGTATGATTGCAACTGCTGCTGCCTTGGAAAGGCCTACTGAATTATTTTTTTCTGGGAAAAGTGTTTTATCATTAATAAATAATAACCAAATTTCTAGCCTCAGTTATAAAAACTCGGCAGAATTACTAGTGGCTATTACAGATCTAAATACTCAATTAACTGTTTGCTCAGGTTCATTATCAGATAATAATATTACAGAAAATGAATTAAGAAATGACATAGATATTAAAATTACGGGTTTAGCGTCAATATTGTCATCCGAAAACCAGGACAGTCAGATAATATTTATCTAGCTATATTTTTATAAAATAATTCTATCCGGTGGTCTATGCCCATTTAGTAAAGTCTGGATATTTACTATTACTTTTTCACCCATTTCAATTCTTGCTTCAACTGTAGCAGACCCCATATGAGGTAATAGTACTGTATTTGGAGCTCCTAATAAAACCTTGCTGACCGAAGGTTCCCTCTCAAAAACATCTAATCCTGCTCCTGCTATTTTTCCTTCAGAAAGCAACTCAGCCAAAGCTTCTTCATTTATTACTTTGCCTCTAGAAGTATTTATAATATAGGCGTGAGTCTGTAAACTAGATAACCTTTCTCGCGATAGTAAATGGTAAGTTTCAGGTGTACTAGGACAGTTAATAGATATAATATCCATTTTTGGTAACATTTGATCTAAATCTTCCCAAAATGTTGCTTGATGTGATTCTTCAATAACATCAGGAAGTCTATTACGATTATGATAATGAATATTTAAACCGAATCCTATTGCTCTTCTAGCAACTGCTTGACCAATAGAGCCCATTCCAATTATTCCTAATCTTTTTCCCCAAATTCTTCTACCCATCATATGCGTGGGGCTCCAACCTTCCCATTTACCAGATCTAATTAAATTTTCACCGGCTATTACTTTTCTAGGCACTGCTAATAATAATCCCATTACCATATCTGCAGTATCTTCTGTTAAAACACCTGGAGTATTAGTAACTATAATATTTTTTTTCTGGGCAGTTTCTATATTTATATGATCTGTACCATTACCAAAATTAGCGATTAATTTTAATTTTTTAGAAGAAGCCTCAAGAACATCTGTATCAATTTTATCTGTTACTGTGGGAACTAATATATCAGCTTCTTTTACCGCATCTATTAGTTGTTTTTTACTAAAAGGCTTATCATCAATACTTAATTTAGTATTGAATAGTTCCATCAACCGAGTTTCTACTAGCTCTGGAAGACGTCTTGTTACTATCACTAAGGGTTTTTCTGACATAAATACCTTTATATATTATCTAAAAATAAAAATACGATATTTTATTCTAGATTAAAATGAAAAATAAGATAAGCATATATTATAAAGGGGACTATACAATTTGAAAAACATATTAAAATTTTCTTTTATAAGAATGTGTATACTATTTTTAAATATTTTTATATTTACATTTTTATCTAATATAACCTTAGCAGAAGAAAATATAAATATTAATCAAGAATTTAAATCCATTAAAGATAAAAGTGATAGTGCAAATATAAGAGTTGGCCCTGGTAAAGAATTTGAAATATTATGGAATTTCAAGAAACCTGGTCTACCAATAAAAATTCATAAAAAATTTGATAATTGGTACCAGGTTGAGACACCTGATGGTTCAATAGGGTGGATGTCGGGCATTTTAATTTCTCGTAAAAAAACTATTTTAGTTTTAAAAAATGAAAAAATTTATAAAGACAAAAATGAGAAATCAAGGACCATTGCAAATGTTGATAAAAATAGTATTTTAAAAATTCATTACTGTAAAAATGAATGGTGCAAAGTAGAATCAGAAAGATATAGAATTCTAGGTTTTATCAAAAATAATAGCAATAATATATGGGGCGCTTATGTTTCTAACTCTAAATAATTCTTTGGTTAAGCCTTATTTAATTTCTTAATAAATTTTTCATACTTTGCCATACACTTGGCATTATCTATAAGAAATTAGAATACTTCTAACATTTTTATATGTTTTTAATGGATATAATAACCTCTACCTCAGATATTTTTTTTTTATCTGGAGGAGTTGGAATACCTTGGATTTTTATTGTATCTTTATCAATATCTATTAAAGAGTTATTACTTTGATCAAAAAAATGGTGATGTGCAGTAATATTTGTATCAAAATAATTTTGGCTTGAGTTTACCTTTACCTGCCTTAAAAACCCTAAATTAGTTAAATTATGCAATGTATTATAAACAGTAGCTAATGACACTTTTTCCCCAGTGTCTAAAATTTCTTTATGTAAACTTTCTGCATTTACATGCCTATTTCCATATTTATATATATTAGAAATTAGTGTGACTCTTTGCTTAGTAGGCCTAAGTTTTGCTTCTTTTAAAACCTTTAATGCATCGATATCTATCATTTTACTATTTACTTACCTACTTTAATAAACCTTATAAAAAATACTATAAATGTATTTTATCAAATACACAATTTTCATATTTTTTTATGCTTTGCTACTAAGGGAGGGCATTTATGTTTATCAAAGTACATAACCTGGCAATCTAAGCATTGAAAGCACTCATTCATATCAATTG
>CAWVYV010000044.1:0-8039 GCA_963934475.1 uncultured Alphaproteobacteria bacterium
AGAGCAGCTGACTCTTAATCAGCTTGTCGCAGGTTCGAATCCTGCAGGGCTCACCCATAATATAGCTATATTAATAATAACTTATATAATCATTTAAATTAGGTCTAGATCTTTCTTTTGGTTCTTTATTTTTTTCACCAATATATATAAAGCCTGCGATTTTATCACTTTTAGGATTGCCACCTAAACTTGAAATAATATTAGCATTATATGCATACCATTCCGTAACCCATTGGGCTGCATACCCTAAAGATTGAGCTGCATATAGAATTGTAGTACATACTGCCCCACATGATAACGTTTGTTCCCATTGAGGTATTTTAGGGTGTTCTACAGTGTTAGAAATTATAGCAATAACTGTATCAGCTCTTTGAAACCTTGAGGATTCCATTTTAATAATTTCAGGAGTGGGGCTGGTATTATTAGCTTTATATTCTTTAAGTATAACTTCTTCATCAAATTTTTTTCTACTATTTCCTCTAAATACTATAACCTTCCATGGTTTTAATCCACCATGATCTGGTACCCTTAAGCCTGTATTTAATATAAGGTCTAAATCTTCTTTTTTTACATGACCTGGTTTCATCATTTTAGCGGTAACAGATCTTCTAGTTGATAAAAAATCTACAGTTTTAGACATATAAACTTTATCCTTAATATGTATTAATATTTTTATTTTTTAATTTTATTAAATTAATTTTAAAAAAGATATAGAAATTATTTTAATACGGTATGATTTATTAATTGAAATTTTAAATGAATGGATATTTAAGATGTATCAAAACATTACTAAAAGTGCAAAAATGCTGGTAGATGAAGCTAATACAATAGTTGATAGTATTTCTATAGAGGATGCATTAAATAAATTAAATGATGATAACTATATTTTTATTGATATTAGAGACTTTAGAGAATTAAAAAGAGAAGGTAAGATTCCAGGTGCATTTTCATGTCCTAGAGGTATGTTAGAATTTTGGATCGATCCAAAGAGTCCATATCATAAAGAGCTTTTTAATAAAAATAAAACTTATATATTTTATTGTGCTAGTGCTTGGAGATCAGCTTTAGCCGGTAAAGTTTCTATTGAGATGGGTTTAAACCCTGTTTTACATCTTGAAGGAGGGTTTAATTTATGGAAAAAGTATAATTCGCCCATTGAAGAAGTTAGCTAATTTTTTACTTATTAAATTTATGTTTAGTTTTATTTGCAAAAGCAACTAGTGTTAACATTACTGGAACTTCTACTAGAACACCTACTACCGTAGCTAGTGCAGCTCCAGAATTTAATCCAAATAAACTTATAGCAACGGCTACAGCTAATTCAAAAAAATTTGATGTACCAATTAATGACGCAGGCGCAGCAATATTATGAGGGACTTTCCATAAATATGACCATCCATAGGCTACAATAAAAATCCCATAACTTTGTATAATTAGAGGTATTGCAATTAATAATATAATTATTGGCTTAGTAATAATTGTTTCTGCTTGAAAACCAAATAATATAATTACTGTAAATAATAATCCTAAAATTGAATAAGGCTCTATTCTTTTACTAAATTCTTGTAGTGCATTTTTATTTTTTCTAATTAATATTTTTCTAGTAATTATTCCCATTACTAAAGGTGTTAATACATAGAGTATTACAGATAATATTAATGTTTCCCAAGGGACTAGTATATTAGTTATGCCTAATAGAAATGCTGCTAGTGGTGCAAAAGCAAACACCATTATGATATCATTAATTGATACTTGAACTAAAGTATAATTAGGGTCTCCATTAGTTAATTTGCTCCAAACAAATACCATAGCAGTACATGGGGCAATACCTAATAATATTAGACCTGCAATATATTCTTTAGCTTCAGTTTCTAATATCCAACCAGCATATAAATACTTAAAAAAAATAATTCCTAAAGCAGCCATGGTAAAGGGTTTAATAAACCAATTGATTATTAATGTTATACATAGACCTTTAGGCTTATTTCCTAAGTTTTTTAGACTAGAAATATCAATTTGTACCATCATAGGATAGATCATTACCCAAATTAAAATAGCAATAATAAAATTAACATTCTCATACTGTATATCTGCAATTAATTGAAATATAATTGGAAAGACATTGCCTAATAATATTCCTGCTATTATGCATAGGCCAACCCATAAACTGAGATATTTTCCAAATAAGCCAAGAGGTGATTTGCTCATTACTATTATCTTTCTTGAAGTCTATATTGTTTATACGACAATAATTTTTTTGGCTAACTTAATTTATAAACATTTATGAATTAGTTTGTTGTCAATGTTAAGAGATTTAGCTGTATCAATAATTGCCTGCCAAGTAATTTTAGATAATGGTATTCCATTTTTTAATCTATCTTTTTCATTGATTTGTTCTTTTTCGCCTGGCATTAGTATTTCATTACCTTCCTCAATAGGCTTAGCCGACTTGAAAAACTTTATATATCTCTTTATTTCTTTTTCATAATCATTTTGGTTAACATATTTTTCAGGTTTAATATAAATAGAAAGCATTCCATTTCTAAATGGTTTAGATGGGTCGTCTCTCCCCATACCGCTTCCAGTTAGTGCGCCTGCAAGAAACTCACATAAAAAAGATAATCCAGAGCCTTTATGAAGACCAAATGGTTTTAATGCACCTGTTCCTCCTCTAGAACTTTTAGCATTTGGATCTTTAGTTCCATATATAACACTTGTGTCATTAGTGTCCTGTCCCTTAGAATTTATTAGGGCATCTTTAGGAATGCCTTTCCCTCCCTGATGGGCAACATAAGCCTTACCTTCCGCTACTAAAGAAGTTGCAAAGTCTAAAATAAAAGGCTTTTTATTTTTTATAGGAACGCCTGCAGAAAAAGGATTTGTAGAAAACCTTCTTTCAAATGAACCAAAGGGAGATACAAGTAAGCCGGCAACACTATTTACAAAATGAATAGAAATAATATTTTCTGCTGCTGCCATTTCTGAAAAATCACCAATTCTACCTAAGTGACCAGAATTTTTTACCGCAATTATTGAGTTACCAAATTTTTTAGCTTTCTTTATACCTAATTTGCATGCATAGGGACCTACAGTTTGCCCAAAACCATCTCCTCCATCAATTATGCCAAAGTTATCACTTTCTAATATAATTTTAGGTTTTACATTGGCTAGCATTTGCCCGTCCTGTATCATGTCTATATAGCGTGGTGTTCTAATAACCCCATGGCTATCATGACCCACTAGACTAGCTTTAACTAAATATTGCGAAATTCTATCTGCCTCAGCTTTTCTACATCCAGCTTTATTAAATATAGATTGAATTAATATCTCTAAAGGCTTTGATTTAATTAGCATAAAAATCTCCAATATTTTATGGTTTTTTATATTCTTATATTTTTTAATATTAATAATTAGGCTAAGAAATATTTTATATAGATAATATTTGTATTACAATTCTTTTCTTGGTTATATAGAATTATGCATACTAATTTTTATATAAGTTTCTCTTAAAATTTGTGTTATCGGACCAATTTTACCGTTCCCAATTGTATTGTTATTAATTTCAATTACTGGTAAAATTAATGTTGCTGCTGAGGATATGAAAGCTTCATTTGCAGAAATTGCTTCAGTCACTGTAAATGCTCTTTCTTCTAAAGTAAGCTTTAATTTCTTTGCTACCTCTAATATTGTTTGTCTTGTTATGCCAGGTAATAATTTATTAGATAAGTTCCTAGTAATAATAGTGTTATTCTTGTCAATTATATAAGCATTATTAGAAGTTCCTTCATTCACAAAATCATCTTCATCTACAAACCATGTGTCATCTGCACCTATTTCATTAGCCTCTGTTTTGCTTAAAGAAGCATAAATAAGTTGTGTAGTTTTAATATCTCTTCTTTGCCATCTTAAATCTTCTTTAGTGATAATTTTTAATCCTTTTGTATTTAGATCAGTAAGATTTTTTTCTTGAGTAAAAGCAAAAATATTAGGTGAAAGCTGATTCTTTGTTATTAAAAAATCTCTTTCAGTCGAACCTCTTGATACTTGTAAGTATATTAAACCTTCATTGTATTTAAATGGGTTTTTACTAAGCAAGTTTTTATGAATTTCAAGAAGGGTTTTTTCATTAAATTTATAGTTAATTTTAAGTTTATTTAATGACCTGTTTAATCTTTCTACATGAGCGGGAAAGTCTATAAGCTTATTATCTATTATAGCAGTAACCTCATACACAGCATCTGAAAATAATAAACCTCTATCAAAAATAGAAATTTTTGCATCTTTTTCTTCTACATAATTACCATTAATAAATACTATTCTGCTCATAATTAGTTTACCTTAATAGACACTTTTGCTGGAATTTTTGAAATACCATTTAAACTATAGGTATAAGTTTTATTTCCTTCTTTTAGAGGAAACAACTTCCCAACTGATCCGAGACTTAATCTATCTCCTGCTTTTAAAGTTATTCCTTTACGATTGAATTCTTCTACTAACCAAAGCACAACGTTCATTGGGTTTCCCATTAAAGTAGATCCAGGAGATTTTTGTATTATTGTACCCATTTCATCTTCAAATATAGTTTCCATGGTGGATAAAGATTCAATAAATTCTATATTAGACTGCATTAATATGCCTGGACCCATAACCATTTTTGTTGCTACCATATTAATAGCTACAATAACTGCTCCTGTAATAGGTTCTCCTTTTGCTATTTGTAATGCCGGCATTTCTATATAGGGATGTATCGAAGATATATGTTTTGATGCTTCAATAGCATTAGTTGCATTCATAATTTTTGAATCTTTAACTATCATCATTAAGTCAGGTTCAATTAATGCTCTATGCCCAAAACTTCTATCTATTGAGGAACCATTTTTTACAAACATATGTTCAAAAAGTACGGCAGTTGCGGGTGTTAAGATTTTAAAACGCTCTTGAGTAGATTTGCCTGTGAATCCAACTTTATAACCTACTGGCTTTCCATTTAAGTCTTTTAAAATATTTACATACTTTTTTTGGCTACAATAAGCATCTTCTAAAGTTATATCACCACTTATACCAGTGATAGGGGTTAATGGTGCACCACTAATTATTTCTTTAACTTTTTGATCAGTCAAGCATTCCGCATAGCTAATTTTAGTTATTAAGAATGTTACTAATAGTATGGTAATAATTTTTATTAATTTATTCATATGTAAAATTTCCAAATTTATCATTTAACGGAATTGTTTATATATTAGTTGAGTAACTTTAATAGGTTGCTCCATCATCATCATATGTCCTGCATCTTCAATTACTACCATCCTAGATTTTTTAAAGATATTAGAAAGTTCTTTAGCTTTTTTTGCAGGGGTCATTTTATCTTCTTTTCCTGAAATTATTAATACTTCTTGATTAATATCTTTCGCTGAATTAGGAGCATCTAAATATTCATTACATGCTATTAAGTCTTGGGCTAAGACACCTTTACTAGAATTCATTATAAGTTGAATAGAAGATCCAATCATCCATGATCCTGGAGATGGATTATTACCAATATGTTGAGTTTTTCCTAAGCTCCAATCAGTAATTAAATTTGCTGCTATAGACAAATTATTTTTAGCAGCAGTTATTAAATCTGGATGCACTGGCATTACGGATGCGGTTCCCATTAAAATAATATTTTGCACTTTATTTTTATCATTTTTTGCTGTCTCTATTGCAATTAGTGAGCCCATTGAATGTCCTGCAATCACCACAGAATCAATACTTAGTATATCTAATAGTTTAATTACCCAATTGCTCATTTCAGATATTGACTTAAGTGGAGAGCCTTCTGATGAACCATGACCAGGTAAGTCCACAGCAAGTGCATTAATTCCTTTGTTTGATAGGTATCTTGTTTGCATTTGCCATACAGTACCATCCATACCTGCACCATGTATCAAAAGCAGAGTAGGTTTTTTATTTTTATTTACATCATATCCGCCGGTTCTAATATTAACTTTATAATTATCAACTACTATATTCATTTTTATTCTCTCTGAGATGCTTTAATTGCTTGTTTTAAATCATTAATTATATCTGATATATCTTCAATACCTACAGATATTCTAATTAGGTTTTCTTTGATACCTGACTTTTCTAGTGCATCATCAGTCATTTGTTGATGAGTAGTAGAAGCTGGATGAATTACTAATGTTTTAGCATCTCCAACATTTGCAAGATGTGAGGATAAAGTAGTATTTTCAATAAATTTTTTGCCTGCTTTTTTTCCACCTTTTATTCCAAAGCTAAGAATTGCTCCTGCGCCTTTAGGAAGTAATTTTTGTGCAATTTGATAATTTTTATTATTTTTTAAGGACGGATAATTAACCCATTCAATCTCTTCACAGTCATTTAGATACTCAGCAACTTGCTGTGCATTCTGTATATGTCTATCCATCCTAACAGGAAGTGTTTCAAGGCCTTGAAGTATATGAAATGCATTCATAGGACTTAAGCATGCCCCAAAATCCTTCATTCCTTCTGATCTCATTCTCATTATTAATGCATTAACACCAAACTCTTGCTCATATACGATATTATTATAACCAGCATAAGGTTCAGTTAAGTTTGGAAATTTATCACTATTTTTCCAAATAAATTTACCACTATCTATAACAATCCCTCCAATAGCTATACCATGCCCTGCAATAAATTTTGTAAGTGAATGCATTACTATATCAGCGCCTAATTTTAAGGGTTGCATTAAGTAAGGTGTTGTAAAAGTGCTATCTACCATAAAAGGAAGGTTTGCTTCTTTAGTTATTTTAGATATAGCCTCTATATCAAGAACATTAATATTTGGGTTACCGATTGTTTCTGCGAATATTAAACGAGTATTGTCTTGTATAGCTTCTTTAAAATTATTAGGGTTTTCAGGATCTACAAAGGTAGTCGTTATGCCAAATCTTGGAAGTGTATAAGAGAGAATGTTATGAGTTCCTCCGTATATAGAATTGGAAGCAACTATATGGCTTCCTTGATCCATTAATGTTGCAATAGTTAGAAAAAATGCAGCCATGCCACTTGCAGTTGCAATTGCTCCTACCCCACCTTCTAAGGCAGCCATTCTTTCTTCTAATACAGCTACAGTAGGATTAGATATTCTTGAATAAATATGACCTGGTTGTTCTAAATTGTATAATGAAGCCGCATGATCAGTATCATTAAATACATAAGAGGAGGTTTGATGAATAGGAACTGCCCTAGATCCAGTTTTTGGATCCGGTTCTTGACCCGCATGTAGGCTTAAGGTATTAAATTTATAGAATTTTGATGATGTCATAATTATTAAACCTATTTTATTTATAATTATTATTATTATCAGATTATATATATATTTAAATGATTTATTTTAATATTGGAGAAAATTATGGTTTCAAAAATTAATTCTATAGCAGTTTTAGGTGCAGGTACAATGGGTGCTGGAATTGCTGCTTTAGCAGCAGACAAAGATTATAAAGTTCTTTTATTAGATATAAACGAAGAGGCTGCTCAAAAAGGTAAAGATAGTATGATATCTGAAAGATCTCCTATGCTAAGTGATTTAAGTAAAATTAATAATGTGAGTATAGGGTCATTTGATAAAAATTTTGAATCAATTAAAGATTATGATTGGGTTTGTGAAGTAGTTGTTGAAAAATTAGATATTAAACGTGAAGTCTTTAAAAAAATAGAGAAGTATAGAAAAGATGGTTCTATTGTTAGTTCTAACACATCAGGAATACCTCTACGTGATATAACAGAAAATATGCCAGATAGACTTCTTAATGACGTTTGTATTACACATTTTTTTAATCCTGTTAAAGTAATGAAATTATGCGAACTTATACCAGGTGAAAATACATCAAAAGAAGTTATGAATAATTTAAGCGAATTTTTAACAAATGTTATGGGCAAAGGCGTTGTTTATGGAAAAGACACAGTAAACTTTATAGGAAATAGAATTGGATGTTATTTAATTTTAAAAGGTTTACACGAAGGAAGTAATGCTAGGGGTTTAGGATTAAGCC
>CAWVYV010000045.1:0-7822 GCA_963934475.1 uncultured Alphaproteobacteria bacterium
AATCAATGATATTTTTTAGAGTACTTCAAGGCTTTTTTGGAGGAGGCATGATGCCCGCAATGTTTGCAACACTTTTTACTATATTTCCAAAAAAAGAACAGCAATTTGTTGCAATAATGACAGGAGTAATTGCTACTGCTGCATCTGCATTAGGGCCTCATATGGGAGGATGGATAAGTGACGAGATAGGTTGGAGGTTTGTATTTTTAGTAAACGCACCTTTCTCACTTATCATAGGCATTATTGTATTTAAACTCGCTGATTTTGATAAAAAAGAATATTTATGGAACAAAATAGATTTCATAGGTATTATATTAGCAGCTTTATTTTTAGGGTCGGGTTTAGCTGTTTTAGAAGAAGGTAGAAGAGAATATTGGTTTGAATCAAACTTAATTTGCATATTATCTTTAATTTGTCTGTGTAGTTTCTTTCTTTTTATTTTAAGAGAATTAAAAACAAAAAATCCAATAGTTGACCTAAGAATATTTGCTAATAGAAACTTTTTAATATGTACGATACTAGTATTTATATGGGGCATAATAATATTTGCTACCCAATATATTCTACCTGTATTTATAGCAAGGACTAGAGGTTTAGATGGAACGACAATAGCATCTATGGTCTATATTATGGGGGCAGCACAGGTGGCTTCTGGTTTTCTTGCCTTATTTCTTTTTAAAATAGTTAATAGACGCACAGTTGCTTTTATAGGCTTCATTATGTTAGCTACTGGTACTTGGCTTCAAGGTTTTATGATTTCAGAGATAGGTTTAAACGAAATCATATGGCCCCAAATTATAAGAGGTCTTTCAGCGCAGTTGTGTTTTCTTCCTTTAGTACTTTTATCAATAGGTTATTTACCTGCTGATAAAATCAAGGATGGTAGTGGCCTCTATTCACTAATGAATAGATTAGGAGCAGCTATTGGCATAGCGGCTTCTAATACTCTTTTTGAATTAAAAATTTCTGAAAACTATCTCGAAATTAGCAATATAACTTCAAAAGCATTGAATCAATCTCAATTATTTTTAATGAAATTAAACAACTTAATTCCTAAATATTTAAGTAATTCTCCTGAAAAAGTAAAAATAGCTTCAGAAATACTTTATAAAATAGGCATTGAAGAAGCAAGTGCAATGGCCTTTAATCAAATCATGTTGTCAATGGGAATTATGGCCCTAGTTATTTCTCCACTTATATTTTTAGTAAAAGGGCTAAAAAAAGAATAAAAAAAAACCGGCTTATAAAAACCGGTTTTTTGAAAATAAATTTAGTTTAAAATTTAAATTTCTGCACAAGCGTAACAATTAATTTCTAGACCAACTGCTACTTCAAGAACTACTGGTGATTTCCACATTGTATTTATCCCTTAATTAATTAATCAATATAATTAATATAGACAAAGTTTTAAATTTTAAAACCTATAGTATAAATTGGTATATCCTATAGTAAAGTTTCTACATTTAAAGATTCAAGTATTGGTGGAACTTTATGAATTTTTGGTAACTTCATGTTTTTTCCCGTTTCCTTTAAAGCCTCAATAAAAGATTTATATGGCTCTACTCTTATATACTGTGATGGAATTAGAGATATAATTTTTCTAACTGGCAGATTAGTTCTATATAAATTTACATCAAAGTCTAAATTTTTACCACCTAGTCTTGCTGCCAAAGCAGGAACTACGGCAACTCCTCTTCCCGATTGCACCATAGAAAGAGCAACTTCATAAGTTCTTGTTTTCGCAAAGACTCTTGAATTTGGTAAAACACTTGTAAACCATTCTTCTATTCTTTTTTTATGCTGATTTCCAAATTCAAATTGAATTATATTGCTTAAAGCTTTACTTACAGGAGATTTTTTTAAATCTTCTAAGTTTTTGATATTTTCCAAGGAAACAGATTTTGGTACAGCGAGAACATAAGGATCTTCAAATAAATGAGTTTTACTGAATGATAGTATACTTTTAGCTATCGAATCTTCAGCTAAAACTGCCACGGACAGCTGTCTACCGTATAATAAATCTATAGCCTCTACAGGAGATATTTCTAATATATCTAATTGTATATCAGGAAATTTTTCTGACAATTTTTCTGCTGCTGCAGGCAGCAAGTTTCTAGCAACAGATGATAATAAGCCTACAGAGATGAGTCCTTTTTGACCACTTCCAAATTGTCTTAAACCTACCATAGTCTCTTCTATACTTGACAACATAATTTCTGATCTTCTTTGCAAAAACAACCCCGCCTCAGTCAAACTCATTTGAGACCGTCCTCTTTTAAATAATAGTGATCCCACTTCATCCTCTAATTTAGATATTTGTTGAGATAATGAAGGTTGCGCTAATCCAAGTATTTTACTTGCCTTAGTAAAAGATGAAGCCTGTGCTACAGTCCAAAATATTTTCAACTGGTGAAGTGTAATTCCTATAGGTTCTTTTTTCATTTCACATGCCTTAATTAAGAAAAAAAAATGATGACTTAATGTAAAAATAATAATAATAATTATAACTTAAAAAGTGTTATTTTAAAAATTATACCACTAATTATCAAAAAAGGATCATATAAGTGAAAAAAAATAAACTAGGTAAAACAGATATTATGGTTTCTGAAATATGCCTTGGCACTATGACATGGGGACAGCAAAATAATGAGAAAGAGGCTCATGATCAATTAAGCTATGCTATAGAAAAAGGAATAAATTTTATAGATACGGCTGAAATGTATGCCGTGCCCCCTAAAAAAGAAACTGCAGGTCTTACTGAAACTTATATTGGTTCGTGGTTAAAACATCAGGACCGTTCTAAAATTATTTTAGCTACAAAAATAGCTGGTAGAACATCTAATGTGCCTTCAGGTCCTCCCGGATTAGATTGGATAAGAAACGGTCCAAGACTAAATAAAGAGCATATATTTGAAGCGATAACTGATAGTCTTAGACGATTAAATACAGATTATATTGATTTATATCAACTACATTGGCCAGAGAGGAATGTTAATAATTTTGGGCAACTTGGTTATAAACATTCTCCTAGAGAAGATGATATTAAGATTGAGACTACTTTGGAAGCCCTTTCTGAAGCTGTAAATAAAGGTTTGATTAAATATGTGGGCTTATCTAATGAAACTCCTTGGGGAGTAATGAAGTTTTTAGCGGCAGCTGAAAAATACAACTTGCCTAGAATTGTAACAATTCAAAATCCATATAGCCTCTTAAATCGATCTTATGAAGTAGGCTTGTCTGAAATTTCAATCAATGAAGAGGTTGGTTTATTGCCTTATTCTCCTTTGGCTGGTGGCGTTCTAAGTGGCAAATATCTCAATGGTAATAAACCTGAAAATGCAAGAATGACACTCTTTGAAAGAATGCGTTCAAGATATTCAAGCCAGCATGCTGAAAATGCGGTATTAGCATACCAAAAAATAGCTAAAAAATATAACTTAAACTTAACGCAAATGGCAATAAATTTCGTTACTAAACAAAGTTTTGTTACATCTAATATAATTGGTGCTACTTCACTTAAACAATTAGAAGAAAATATTGATTCTGTTAACTGTAATTTAAGTGAAGACGTAATAGGTGAGATAAATAAAGTACATAAAATTTATACTTATCCATGTCCATAATTATATAACTTATTTTTGAGTGTATGCATCAGATAGATGAGAAACTACATTTTCTCATCTATTACCTCATCTCTAACACCTTTAAATTCTGCAAGCTTGCCTCTTCTATTTACACCCCATTTATATTGCTCTGGCCACATCTCAAATTCAGGGTCAGCTTTTAAGGCTTGAGCGGCGTGTAAGGCCCAGAAAGGATTATACATTAGTTCTCTTCCTATTGCTATTAAGTCTGCTTTATCTTCTTGCAAAATTTGTTCTGCTTGATTTGGATCAACTATAACTCCAACTGCCATAGTTTTCATGCCAGATTCTTTCTTTACTTTATCTGCAAATGGTACTTGAAAACCTGGCCCTCTATCCATATTTGTTTTCATAGGTTTTCCAGATTTATTTACGCGAAATAAAGGTGCCCCAGAAATACCCCCTCCAGAACAATCAATTACATCTACACCGTGCTCTCCTAATTTCTCAGATAGAATTACAGAATCTTCTATTTCCCAGCCATTTTCTATTCCATCAACTGCTGATATTCTGCAAAATAATGGCATATCTTCTGGTATTACAGAGCGAACTGCATCAACAACTTCAAGTAAAAGGCGCATACGACCATGAATATCACCTCCATAACTATCATTTCTCTTATTAGCTAAAGGAGATAAAAAACTATGCATTAAATAACCATGTGCAGAATGAATTTCAATTACTTTAAAACCAACTTTAACTGCTCTTTTTGCAGCATCAGAAAATGCTTTGATAATCTCTTGTATATCATTTTCATCCATAGCTTTTGGAACAACCCATCCTTCAGCTACAGGAATATCAGAAGGAGCAATTATATCCCATGGAGAGTTGCCAGCTTTAATATCTTCTTCATCTAGAGGTGTCCCTCCATTCCATGGAGTTTTAGTTCCTGCTTTTCTTCCCGCGTGAGCTAATTGCATACCAGGAACGCATCCCATTTTTTCTATAAAAGATGTGATAGGAATTAAAGCTTCAGCTTGTTCATCAGTCCATATACCTAAACATCCCGGGGTAATTTTTCCTCTTGATTCTACGGCAGTAGCCTCAGCAAAAATTAAACCTGTTTTTCCTCTAGCAAATGTACTTAAATGAGCAAATTGCCAATCAGTAGCCACTCCATCATTAGCAGAATACATGCATAATGGTGATAAAACTATTCTATTAGGGATTGTTACACCGCGTATTTTTATTGAACTAAAAAGTTTTGTATCTGCTTTCATGACTATCTCCTAAATTAAAAATTGAATATAACTTTATCTTAAATTATTTGAAATAAAAATAATTTATATTATATTTTAATGTGCTTCATCCCAATTATTTCCCACTCCGGCTTCTACCTCTAGAGGTACGGTCATTGTAAATGCAGGATTAGGTGCATCTACCATGATAGATTTAATTATAGGAATCAATCTATCAACTTCTACTTCTGCACATTCAAATATTAATTCATCATGTACTTGCAAAATTAACTCAGCATCAATTTTATGCTTTTTTAATATTTCAGGTATATCTTTCATAGATCTTTTAATTATATCGGCTGCCGCTCCTTGTAACGGGGCGTTGATAGCTTGTCTTTCTGCTCCAGCTCGTCTCATAGGATTTTTATCATTGATACTAGGTATGTAACACCTTCGGCCAAAAACGGTTTCTACATATCCATTTTTTCTAGCAAAATCTTGAGTGTCTTCCATATATTTTTTTATTCCTGGATACTGAAAAAAATAAGAATCTATATATTCTTTAGCTTCTGTTCTAGAAATATTTAATTGTTTTGCTAAGCCAAAAGCACTCTGCCCATATATTATTCCAAAATTTATAGCTTTAGCATTTCTTCTCATTTCGCTTGTTACTTCTTCAGCTTTAATTCCAAAAACTTGTGAAGCAGTCAATTTATGTATATCAACACCATTTTTAAAAGCTTCTATTAGAGCATCAATATTAGCAACTTCAGCTAATAACCGCAGCTCTATTTGAGAATAATCAAAAGCAATTAATTTTTTACCTTCTTGTGCTATAAAAGATTTTCTAATTGCGCGGCCATCTTCAGATTTAATTGGTATATTTTGTAAATTAGGGTTGCTTGAAGAAAACCTTCCTGTCATAGCTCCAGTCATCTGGAAATGTGTATGCACTCTCTTAGTAGAAGCATTTATCTGTTCAACTAAAGCATCAGAATAAGTACTCTTTAATTTTTGAAGTCCTCTCCAACTTATGACCAATTTACATATCTCATTTCCATCTTGCCCTAGTTTTTCTAAAACTTCAGCTGAAGTAGAATACAGGCCAGATTTACCTTTTTTTCCACCTTTTAAACCAAGCTTGATATATAGGATTTCTCCTAATTGTTTAGGCGAAGCAATATTAAATTCTTCTTCTGCTAAAAGAAATATTTTTTCTTGAATAGGAATCATTTTTTTTAAAAAAAGTGCACTTAAATTTTTAAGGTATAAAGGGTCAATACCTACTCCATTTCTTTCCATATTAGAAATTACATATGGAAGAGGTCTTTCTATAGTTTCGTATAGAGTAATCATTTTTTCTCTAATTAATCGTTTATTAAAACTTAAATACAAACGTAAAGTGATATCTGCATCTTCCGCAGCATATACTAATGCTTTATCTAAGGGCACATAGTCAAAAGTTACCTGGTCTTTTCCTTTTCCAGTAATTTCTGAATAGCTTATTGTTGAAATATTTAAATGCGCTTTAGCAAGTGCATCCATACCATGCCCTATATGCTTGCCCGCATCCAACACAAAAGACATTAACATTGTGTCATGTATAGGATAAATATTAATATTCCCTGCATTCTTTAATATGGTCATATCATATTTAATATTTTGTCCTATTTTTATAATACTTGGGTCCTCTAGAATAGGTTTTAAAATAGCTAATGCTTTATTAAAATCTATTTGTTTTATCTCTTCTGCAATTATTAATCCTTCTTTAGATTTATGTGCGAGAGGAACATAAATAGCATTTCCAGGTTCAAAAGATAAAGAAACACCTACCAAATTAGCTGAAACAGAATCAATCGAAGTAGTTTCAGTATCTACTGCAACCATTCCTTTTAAATAAATGCCTTTAACCCAATTAATCAAATCTTTTTCTTCTGTAATAAGCTTGTAATTAATCTCTATATCTATTTTAGATTTTATCTCTTCTTTATCTTGTGGTAAGGCTACATAGGCACTTTTACTTTCAATAAAACCGTCTTCATTAGGAAGCCTTCCAATAAGAGTATTAAAGCCTTGTTCCAACAAAAAATTTTTAAGTTTATCAAGATCAATATCTTGCCTCTTAAAATTTTTAAAATTTTCAATTTCTTTAACATCATCAGACAAGGTAACTAACTTCATACTAATTCTTGCTAAATCAGCAAAATTCAATAAATTTTCTTTTCTTTTTGGCTGCGTTATTTCATGCGCGCGCATTAATAATGATTCCAAATCACCATACTTATTTATTAATTCTGCTGCTGTTTTTATTCCTATACCGGGCACTCCAGGTATATTATCAGTACTATCTCCTGCTAGAGCTTGAACATCTATTACCTTGTCAGGATAAACACCAAATTTTTTAAAAACTCCTTCTTTATCAATAGTAATCATCTTCATTGGGTCTATCATTTTAACATTATCTTTTACCAACTGCATTAGGTCTTTATCAGAAGAAATTATTTCAACTTCCCATCCCTCCTTACTAGCCTGACTTGCATATGTTGCAATAATATCGTCTGCTTCATATCCTGCTAATTCTATATATGGGATATTAAAAGCTTTAGTAGCCTCCCTTATTAAAGAAAATTGTGGGATGAGGTCCTCAGGTGCTTCAGATCTATTAGCTTTATATTCTTTATAAATTTCATTTCTAAACGTTTTAGAAGCCACATCAAATATTACAGCTAAGGAGTCTGTTTTTGTCTCTGCAATTAAACGCCAAATCATATTACAATAACCCATAACAGCATTTATAGGAGTACCGTCTTTCCTAGTAAGTGGTGGTAATGCATAATAAGCTCTAAAAATAAAGCCTGACCCATCTACTAAGGTTAGTGACCTTTTTTTATCATTTTTTGTATCGTGAACATCCATAAAATATTATCCTATTTTATTGTATTATAACCTAATTATATAATATTCTATAACTTCTTTATTAAAATTAACTTGCTAAACAAA
>CAWVYV010000046.1:0-7766 GCA_963934475.1 uncultured Alphaproteobacteria bacterium
TTAAGAATATAACAATATATTATTGGGTCATATTATTATGACTCAATAATGTGTTATAATTTAAAAATAATGGCGGAGAGAGTGGGATTCGAACCCACGGTACGCTTACACGTACGCTGGTTTTCAAGACCAGTGCTTTCGACCACTCAGCCATCTCTCCAGTATTTTTATATTTCTAAACTAAATTTAAGATTATAAAAGTAAAAAATTATATATTTTATATTTTTTCCATGAAATTAAAATTATAAATGTTATTATTAAATATGCTTATTTATAAAAAAATATTATTAATTTCTTCCATTTTCTTATTTTCCATTAGCTTTTCATATTCTAATGATATTAATTATGATAATTGGCTATTATCTTTAAAATCTGATGCCTTAGAACGTGGTATATCTGAGGAAACATTTAATAATGTTATGAAGACTGTTATTATAACTCCTAAAGTTAAAAAATTAGATAAAAAACAACCTGAAACTCAAATTACATTTAATGATTATTTTAAAAGAACAGTTAATAGAACTAGGGTTAATATTGGTAAAAAAAAATATGAACAATATAAAAGTGATTTACTTAAAATAGCAGAGGTATATAAAGTTCAACCAAGATTTATTTTGTCTATATGGGGTATAGAAACAAATTATGGAACATATACAGGGTCATTCTCAGTTATATCTTCACTTACTACTCTTGCTTTTCAAGGAAGAAGGGCTAACTTTTTTAGAAAACAGTTATTAGATGCTATAGAAATTATTGATAAAAAATATATAGAATTAGAAAATATGAAAGGTTCGTGGGCAGGAGCAATGGGACAAAGCCAATTTATGCCATCTTCATATTTAGCATATGCCCAAGACTTTGATAATGATGGTAAAAAAGATATATGGAATAATCATTTAGATGTGTTTGCGTCTATAGCTTTTTATTTAAAATCCCATGGATGGGATGATTCAAAAACCTGGGGAAGAGAAGTTATTGTTCCTAATGAATTCTTAAAATCATATATAAAAAATAAAAATAATCCTAAAACATTAAAATATTGGTCTGATAATAATATATTAAGAATTGATGGTACAATGTTGCCTTATTTAGCCTTAAAGGCACACCTTGTATTACCTGATGGCATTAAAGGAAAAACATTTCTTGTATATGATAATTTTTTTGCAATTAAGAAATATAATGCATCAACTTACTATGCCTTATCTATTGGCATTCTAGCAGATAGGATAAAATATTGAAAAATATTTTTCTTTTATTAGTATTATTTTTTGTATCTGCATGTGCTGAATTAAATTTAGTTAATCATTTATCAAAAAAAGCTCTTAATACTACAAAAACTGAAGCAGATAGGAATTTACCTATAAAAGAAACTATTCCTTATTATAAAGTTGGCAATCCATATTCTATAAATGGAATTAAATATATTCCTAAAGAAGACCCTGATTATTTTGAAGAAGGTATTGCATCATGGTATGGTCCTAATTTTGATGGAAAGTTAACAGCAAATGGAGAAATTTTTGACCAATACGCTGTTACTGCTGCTCATAGAACATTGCCTATCCCAAGTTTAGTTAAGGTAACAAATTTAGAAAATAATAGAAATATAGTTTTAAGAATTAATGATAGAGGACCATTTGTAGGTAATAGAATAATTGATTTATCCTATAAATCTGCGCAATTATTAGGAATAATTGAAAAGGGAACAGGTAAAGTTAGAGTAGAAATACTTGATTATGGAGAGCATTTATTAAATAAAAATAATAATAAAGTTGTTAAAAAAAATATAAATAAAGATAAAGAATACTTTTTACAAGTTGGTGTTTTTAAAGAAGCTAACAATGCAGATAGATTATCAGATAAACTTAGAAATATAGACTATATTAATTATAAGGTATTTACTATTACTTCTAATATAAAAGATAGTGTTTTATATATAGTAAAAATAGGCCCTATTAATAATAATGAAAATATAAAGTATGTTCAAAGGAAATTAAAAAAAGATGAAATTAATACAAAAATAATTATAGAATAATTTTAATAAATTTTTATCTAGGAGATTTTATGCTTAAAATATCAACAGTTTATTTTTTTAAAGTGCTTTTATGTATTGTAGTTTTATGCTTATTTAATTTAAAGCAATCTTTATCAGATGTAACTATTAATACTTCCGCAAAATATGCCGTTTTAATGGATTATGAGACAGGAAGAGTATTACTCAATAAAAACTCTAATATATCTATGGCTCCAGCCTCTATGAGCAAATTAATGACTATATACATGGCTTTTGAAGCCATTAAACAGGATAGAATTAGTCTTGATACTATATTAGTAGTTAGTGAAAAAGCATGGAGAAAAAAAGATAAAAAAAATGGTAAGGAACTGTCACCAAGTGGATCAAGCATGTTTCTAGAGCCTTTAACAAAAGTTACAGTTGAAGATCTATTAAGAGGGATTATAGTACAATCAGGAAACGATGCATGTATTGTTATTGCAGAGGCATTAAATGGCTCTGAAGAAGCTTTTGCAAATAGTATGAATGAAAAAGCTATAGAATTAGGACTTAAAAATAGTTATTTTACTAATTCTACTGGTTGGCCAGATAAAAGACATCTCATGTCTTCCTTAGATTTAGCTCTACTAGCTAATAAACTTTACCAAGACTTTCCTGATTATATGCATTATTTTGCAGAAAAAAAATTCTCCTATAATGGTATTGCACAATCTAATAGAAACCCAGTTTTGTTTCAAGATATTGGTGCAGATGGTTTAAAAACTGGTTATACAAAAGCTAGTGGCCACGGTGTAGTTGCTTCCGCAATTCAGAATGGACGTAGGCTTATCTTAGTTTTAAATGGTATAAAAGGTTCAAAATTACGTGGAATAGAAGCAGAAAGAGTATTAAGTTGGGGTTTTAGAGAATATAAAAATTCAGTATTATATGAAAAAAATGAAATAGTAGATTCTGCTAATATATGGTTGGGGAACAGACCTACAGTACCACTTATTACAAAAGAAAAAGTTATTTTAACATTATCAAAAGCTAATAAAAATAATGATCTTACAGCTACTGTAAAGTATATAGCACCTTTAATGCCTCCATTAAGTATTGATACGGCAGTTGCTAAATTACTGATTAAAAATAATAAGGGAGAATTAGTTTCTGAACACAAGCTATATCCAGAATATAATATTAATAAAGCTGGACCTATAGGAAGACTATTTGGTTCTCTTTCCTATTTAATATGGGGAAATCCTGTTAAATGATTAATAATAAAAAATCTAAAAGTTTTTTTATTACATTTGAAGGTGGAGAGGGTACTGGAAAAAGTACTCAGGCGAAAATATTGTATGACTACTTAATATCTAATAATATAGAAACAGTCTTAACAAGAGAGCCTGGTGGGTGTGAGGAGTCTGAAGCTATTAGGCAGTTACTTGTAAAAGGTTCTATAGATAAATGGGATAATATTACAGAAGCTTTATTACATAGCGCAGCAAGAAGAGAGCATATTAAAAGAGTAATACAGCCATCTTTATTAAATAATAAAGTTGTGATTTGTGATAGGTTTACAGATTCAACTATGGCCTATCAAGGCCAAGGACAAGGAGTTAATAAGCAATTTTTAACAAAATTAATAAAGGAAGTAACAGAAAATATCATACCTGATTTAACATTTATTTTTGATATGGATATTAAAAAATCTTTAATTAGAGCTAATAAACGAGATAATAATAAAAATAGATATGAAAAGTTTAATAACGATTTTCACGAAAAAATAAGAAATTACTTTTTAAGTTTAGAAAAAAAAAATAAGAGATATATTTTAATTAATGCTTCAGAAAGCATAGAAAATATAAGTAAAATAATTTTAAATAAACTAAATAAAATTATTACCTAATTAGAAGAATATATAATGTCATTAAACATACATCCTAAAAACACAAAAATATTTATTGGGCATAAGAATGAAAGAGAGATTTTTGAAAATGCCTTTTTTAATAATTCGTTACATCATGCGTGGCTGTTAGAAGGCCCTACAGGAATAGGCAAGACCACATTTGCATATAGTGCTGCGCGTTCTATTCTGTCGTACGACAAAGAAGTTGATAAAGAAGTTTCATTATTTTCTGATACAGAATTAATGCCTATTAAAGCTCTAAATTTTAACTTTGATGAAAATAATTTAATTCATAATAGAATTTCTGAAAGCACGCATGTTGATTTAAAAGTTATAGAAAGATTAGATGTAAGTAAGTCCCCATATGCCCAGGATGTAATTCCTGTAAATAAAGTTAGAGAATTAGAAAGTTTTTTTTCAAAAACATCAGGCGAAGGAGGTTGGAGAATTGCGATAATAGATAGTTTAGACAATTTAAATAAACATGGATCAAATTCATTACTTAAAATATTAGAAGAACCGCCTGCAAACTGTCTCATACTTCTAATATCTGCTAATAAAGCTAATGTTTTAGATACTATTAGATCTAGATGTAGAGTATTAAGGTTTTCGTCATTAAATGATGATGATACAAAATTAATAATAAAAACCAACAGTAAGAATGAAGATGAAGAAGACTTAAATAAATTAAATATAATTTCTAATGGAAGTCCAGGTAAAGCATTGATGCTTTATAATAATAATGGGTTAGAGATATATGACCATTTAATTAATATTTTTCTTAAAATACCAAATATTGATATAAGCATCATAGACACATTATTAAGCTGTATATCTAGTAAAAAAAATGTATATGGTATTAAAATATTAAATTTTTTGATCACAACATTTTTAAATAGAACCTATAGGAGGTCTTTGAACTTAATAAATTTAGACATTTCTATTGATGAAAAAAATGCTCAGGAATATTTTATAAATAATTTTAATATTGCAGATATACCTGCCTTATGGGAAAACATTTTTACACAAATAAATAAAACATCAGAGTTCAATTTAGATAAGAAACAAGCTATAATTAACTTGATTGAGAATATTAAAAAATTAAAGCAAAAATAGCATACATTGGATAGAGTTTAATGGATAAAAAAAATAATAACTTTTATATAACAACTCCAATATATTATGTGAATGATGTACCTCACATAGGACATGCCTACACGACTATTATTTGTGATACTATTGCTAACTATAACAAGTGGATAGGTAAAGACGTAAATTTTTTAACTGGAACAGATGAGCATGGACAAAAAGTAGAAAAATCTGCTTTAGCTGCAGGTATAGATCCTCAAGAATTTACAGATAATGTTTCTAAAAGTTTTTTAGATTTAACAAATAAATTAGAAATACATAATAATGACTTTATTAGAACTACAGAGTTAAGACATAAAAAGGCTGTAGAAAATTTATGGCAAAAATTAGAAGATACTGGTGACATATACTTAGATAAATATTCAGGATGGTATTCAATCAGAGACGAAGCTTTTTATTCAAGTGATGAAGTTATAAAAAACTCTAATGGAAAAAATGTTGCTTCAAATGGATCTGAAGTAGAATGGGTAGAAGAACCTTCTTATTTTTTTAAACTTTCAGCATGGCAAGACAAGTTATTAAAATTCTATAAAGATAATCCAGATTTTGTATCACCTAAAAGTAGATATAATGAAGTATTAAGCTTTGTAAACAAAGGGTTAGAAGACTTATCTATATCAAGAACTACATTTAAATGGGGGATTCCTGTGCCTTCAAATGACAAACATATAATCTACGTTTGGCTTGATGCTCTAACAAATTACCTATCAGGGGCAGATTACCCCAATACAGATTCTAAAAATTGGAACAAGTATTGGCCAGCTAATATACATGTCGTAGGGAAGGACATACTTCGTTTCCATGCAGTATATTGGCCAGCTTTTTTGATGGCTGCGCAGATAGAATTACCTAAAAAAATATATGCCCATGGTTGGTGGACAGTAAATGGTGAAAAAATGTCTAAATCAACAGGTAATGTTATAAGCCCTAATCATATAATTAATAGTTATGGCTTAGATCAATTTAAATATTTTTTACTAAGAGAAGTAAGGTTTGGTCAAGATGGAGACTTTTCAGAAGAAGCTCTAATAAGAAGAGTTAATTCAGATTTAGCAAATGATTATGGGAATTTAGCTCAAAGAGTTTTATCATTTGTACATAAAAATAATAATGCATTGATGCCTGGATATACTTCGTTTCATAAAGAAGATGAAATATTGTTAAACCAAATTAATATAATTAATAATAATATAAAAGAATTCATGAATAATTACCAAATTACAAACGCTTTAGAAGAGCTCTGGATAGTAATAAGAAAGTGTAATACATATATTGATGAGCAAGCACCTTGGTCGTTAAAGAAAATAGATTTAGAAAGAATGAATACCGTTTTATATGTTTTGTGTACCTTAATCAGAAAAATTAGTTTAATCGCACTTAATTTTGTACCTATTGGAGCAAATAAAATTCTTGACCAGTTATCAGTTCCAAAGAATAAAAGACAATATGAACACTTTAATGATGAATTATGTCCTGAAACTCCTCTTCCTAAACCAGAAGGTGTATTCCCTAGGCTAGAAATAAAGGAGGCATAGTGTGATAATAGACACCCATTGTCATTTAGATTTTACAGAGTTTAAAGACGATTTTAGTAGTATGTTAGATAATGCAAAAAAGAATAATGTATTAGGAATGCAAACGATTTGTACTAAAATTGAAGAATTTCCAAAAATTTTAAACATAGCTTCAAAACAATCTAATATATGGTGTTCAGTTGGAACTCATCCTCATAATGCTGAAGATGAAGAGCATATTTCTAAAGAATATATTTTAGAGCTATGCAATAACGCTAAAGTAATTGGAATAGGGGAGACAGGATTAGATTACTTCTATGAAAATAGTAAACGAGATGTTCAAATTAAATCTTTATATAAACATATTGAAGTAAGTAGAAAAACTAGTTTGCCATTAATAATTCATGCACGTGATGCAGATGATGATATAATTGAAATATTAACTACTGAATATAAGAAGAAAAAATTTACAGGTGTTATTCATTGTTTTACTGCTAGTCAAAAGCTAGCTGATGCTGCATTAAGTATCGGTTTTTATATTTCTTTTTCAGGTATAATTACATTTAAAAATGCAGAAAATATAAGAAAATCATGTGAAATAATACCAATAAATAGGATTTTAATAGAAACTGATGCTCCTTTTTTAGCTCCTATTCCTTTTAGAGGAAAAAGAAATGAACCAGCATTTATAACGGAAACACTAAAAAAAGTCTCTGAAATAAAAAATATGCCTATTGATGAAACAAAAGATATAACAACTAATAATTTTTTTAATTTATTCACTAGGGCTAAATTATGACTATAGAAGTTACAATACTTGGTTGTGGCTCTTCAGGAGGTGTACCATTAATTGGAAATATATGGGGTCCTTGTGATGCTAATGACAGCCGAAATACTAGAAGAAGGGTTTCTATATTAGTTAAAAAAAATAAAAAAACTTTTTTAGTTGATACAAGCCCAGATTTACGCATGCAAATGCTTGATGCTAAGGTTAAAGACGTTGATGCTGTCTTATATACTCATTCACATGCTGACCACGTCCATGGTATAGATGATCTAAGAGCATTTTGTTGGCAAAGAAAAGATAATAAGCCACTTCCTATATATTCAGACCAATACACAATAGATCAGATTACTAATAGGTTTGACTATGCTTTTGAAAATAAATATGGTCCTGCTGTTCCAAGTTTAGCAGCAAATACTA
>CAWVYV010000047.1:0-7695 GCA_963934475.1 uncultured Alphaproteobacteria bacterium
AAGAAAAATCTAACCTTTCTTTTATATTAATAGAATAGGCAGTATTTTTTAAAACCGTTCCCATTTCCTCAGCTACGGCCATAAACATGTTGTTAAATATCTCTAGCCGGATAGGGTCTACTTTTTTATTATTAATTGCTTTTCTTAGTTTTGTTCTAGTTTTAGATATGATAATTTGGCTATCTTTATTAATGCAGCCATTCCATAATTCTGAAATGTATAAAGATGTATTATTTTCATAGATTATGGAAGGCCCTTTTATGTAATCTCCTATTTTTAAATCTTCTCTATTATAAGATTTAATCTTTAGAAATTTGTTCTTTATATATGTTAAACAACTTCCCCTACTTTTAACATTATAGTTTATTTTAAACTTTTTAGTTTTTGTATGATTAGTTTTATTAGGTATAAAAACTTCAATTGAAATATTATCAATAATAATGAACCTGTTTGTATGTAAAAAGCCAAATTGTTTTTTATATAAATTTTTAAAATTTCTTATACATATATCTAAGTCTTCATGCTTTAATCTGATGAAACTATCAGTACCTTCATATTTCAAACTGATTATCTTTACTATGCTTATATTTTTTAATTTTATTAAAGGGTCACTAATCTTAAGCTCTTTTATCCCTTTTTGTTCTAGTTTTTTGTAATCCTTATTTAATTCTTTATATTGGCTATATATTTCTTTTTCAATTGTGACTGTCTTAATAACTTTTAATTCTGAAAAACCCATACCGTATGCGCTTAAAACACTAGAAAATGGGTGTATAATAATAGTTTTTAAACTTAATAAATCAGCAATATTACATATATGTTGACCAGCTGCAGCTCCATAGCCTACTAAAGCATGTTTTTCTATATCATGACCTCTTTCTATAGAAATGTTTCTAATAGCATTAGCCATACTTTCATTTGCAATACTGATGCTGCCCAATGCTAATTCATAAACTGACATATTGTTTTTTGAGAATTTCTGAATTTTATTAGCAATATTTTTTAAAGCTTTTATTGAAGCATTTCTGTTTAAAGATTCATTGCCCAGTTTTCCAAAAATTTTAGGAAAATTATTTGCTTGAATATATCCTAGTAATAGATTGCAGTCAGTAATAGTTGCAGGCCCTCCTTTTCCATAACAAGCAGGCCCTGGAGAGGCGCCAGCACTTATGGGCCCCACTATTATTTTTGATCCTTCTAGTTTTATTATAGACCCTCCACCAGCAGCAATAGTATTAATTTTAAGCATGGGTACTTTTATTTTATTACCAGCAATAATGTTTTCATGAGATCTTTCATATTGACCGTTATAATGAAAAACATCTGTTGATGTTCCTCCCATATCGAGCCCTATTATTCCTCTATTTTTTTTATATAATATATTATTTTCTACTGCAGCAATTACGCCTCCAGCAGGCCCAGATAATACTGCATCTTTTCCATTAAAATTATTACTAGAAGTTAATCCTCCAGATGATTGCATATACAATATTTTAGTATTTTTTATATTTAGAGATATATTTTTTGTGTATTTATTTAATTTAGGAGTTAAGTATGCATTTACGACTGTTGTGTCTCCCCTCCCATTTAATCCAATTAATGGGGCTGTCTCATAACTTATATATACATTTTTAAAACCTAATTCTATAGCCAGCTTTTTTAAAGTTTTTTCATGTCTTGGGTGCTTCCAAGCATGAATTAAGACAATAGCTGCAGATTTATATCCTCTATTCAGTGCTTTTTTCATTAAAACTTTAGTTTTTTTAATATCTATTTTTACTAAGACTTTTCCTGTATTAGATAACCTTTCTGAAATTTCATAAGCCGCATCATAAAGTGTTTTATTAAGAATTATCTTTCTTGCAAAAATATCTGGGCGAGATTGATCTCCTATTTTTAAGGAATCTTTTAACCCTTTTGTGATGAATAAGCAGGTTTTTTCACCTGTGTTAGTTAATAAAGTGTTTGTAGCGACAGTTGTTCCAATTCTTACTTCGTTAATTAAGTCAGAACATATATTTTTATTAGTTTTTGTTTTTAAAAACTGCCTTATTCCTTCTATAATTGAATCTTTATAAAAAGAAGGGTTGTGAGAAAGAATTTTTTTTGTATGAAAAATACCATTTGGATCAATTGCTATGATGTCAGTAAAGGTTCCGCCTCTATCTATCCAAAAATCCCATTTATTATTTTTATATTTAAGATTAATCAATTTTAGACTCTACTTATTAAAAATATTAATATATTTATTATATTATTATAAGTTTACAATGAAACAATATTATTAATTTTATTAAAGGATTTTTTTTATGTCTATATGGGGAAAAGTAATAGGAGGTGGCGCTGGTATGTTGCTAGGAGGCCCTTTAGGAGCTGTACTTGGTTTGGCTTTAGGTTCTAAAATAGATAAAGTCAGAAAAGCTAATTCTAAGAATATGAATGCTTCAGGTGAAAAAATGAATGGTAATCAATTTTCTCAATATAGTGAAAATGAAAAACAATTAGCTTTTGCTACCGGAGTTATAGTAATTGCAGCAAAATTATCAAAAGCAGATGGGCAGGTTACTCAAGATGAAGTTAAAAAATTTCGTGAGGTATTTGATTTTGATCCAAAAGATGAGGTTGCAATAGGTAAGATTTTTAATAGTGCAAAAAAAAATTCAAATGGGTATGAATTGTATGCAAAACAACTATTATCAGTATTTGGTAATCAGCAAGGTTTATATATAGAATTTATAAACTCTCTATACAAGATAGCTTTAGCTGATGGCGACCTTCATGAAAATGAAGAAAAAATGATTAAAGGCATAGCTAAAATATTTAAAATGCCAATTAACTTAGTTGAGTCTATAAAAGTACAATTTTTTAAGGAAGATCAGCAAAATATAAGTGATGATTATAAGGTTTTATTATCTGAGTCTAATGATTCAGATGAAGAGATAAAAAAGAAATATTATAAATTAGCAAAAGAGTATCATCCAGATACTTTGATTTCAAAAGGCTTGCCAGATGAGTTTCTAAAGTTTGCTAATGAAAGGCTTTCTAGTATTAATGAATCTTATGATAGAATAACGCAATATAGAAAAAATAAAAACTAGTGAGTTTTTTTATTTCTAATAAATATAGGTCCTCAAATTTTAAACCCAGAGAGAGCATAAATCTTTTAGACACAATTATTATACATTATACAGGAATGAAAAATGCTGAATTAGCATTAAATCATTTATGCAATAAAGATTCTAAAGTTAGTGCGCATTATTTTGTTAACGAGGAGGGAGAAATATGGCAGCTAGTTGATGACTTTGATATTGCTTGGCATGCAGGTGTTTCAAAATGGTTAAATAGGAAAAATCTAAATGAAACTTCTATAGGGATAGAATTAGTAAACCCAGGACATCAGCATGGTTATAAACTATTTAGCGAAAAGCAATACAAATCTTTGGAAAAACTTATTGAAATATTAGTTAAAAAATATGACATCAAAAAAGATCGAATTTTAGGTCACTCTGATATTGCTCCATCAAGAAAATTAGACCCTGGAGAAAAATTTGATTGGCATAGGTTAGCTAAAAAAGATTTAGCTATTTGGCCTAGTAAAATACTTAGAGTGCCTGAAAGCATGAAATCAGATAAATTGTTATATAATTTATTATATGAAATAGGGTATGATGTAAAAAATCATTTTAAACCAAGCTTACTTGCTTTTAAAAGACATTTTATGCCAAATGATGTGTATATAGGTGTTAATGAAAATTTGGTAAATATTGCTTATTCTGTTTATAAAGATTTTTCTAAAGTTAGATCTTTATATTGAATTTTTTTCAAATATTGCTAAGTTTATTAAGTCAGGTAGTTGAGTGACTGCTCTTTAATAGTTTTAAAGAGAGGAAAGTCCGGGCTCCATGGAAACACAGTGCCGGTTAATTGCCGGCAGAGGAAACTCTAGGGAAAGTGCCACAGAAAATATACCGCTTAATATTATTAAGTAAGGTTGAAATGGTGCGGTAAGAGCGCACCGCGTTTTAGGTAACTAAAATGGCAGGGTAAACCCCACTGGGAGCAAGACCAAGTAGAAACAACAAGCTATTTAATTAGTGACGGTGTTTTCAACGTGTTGTTGGGTAGGTTGCATGAGGTGTTTGGTAACAAACATCCTAGATGAATAGTTGCTCTAGACAGAACCCGGCTTATAGACTACCTGACAATCAGTATTAAAATTATCAAACTATATTTGACGAACCATATATTCCCATGATATTACTATATAAACCCATAAATATCCAAATTTGGATGGGTTTTATTATTTTAGGGGTAAAAAGTGTCAGATTTTATTGGTAGATACTTAAATAAAGTAGATAAGAAAGGCAGAGTATCTGTTCCTGCTTTATGGCGCCCTAAACTAATAGGCAAGGATTTTTCTGGAATTATAGCTCAAGCATCTCTTTCTGAGCAGGCTATTGACGCTTACCCTAGAGACTATTTAGAGTTATTGCAAAATAAATTAGATTCGAATGATCCTTTATTAGAAGAAAATGAATACGAGTCTACTGTGATATTTGGTGGTGCAATTCTTTCGTTCGATAATGAGGGAAGAGTAATATTATCTGAAGCTTTAAGGTCAGAAATAGATGTGCTGTCAGAAGCTTTATTTGTAGGAATGGGTAGAAGGTTTAGAATATGGAATCCTAAAATTTTTGATGATTATTTAGATAGAGCTAAATTATACATGGATAAAAGAAGAAAAATTAAATCTTAATTAAAGATAACTAAGGATACAATAGGTGACAAAAATTATTTCTAATAAAAGCAATTTAAAAAATAGTCACATACCTGTTTTAGCAGATGAGGTTCTAAAAAATTTAAATATTAGAGATGGCCTTACTTATGTAGATGGAACTTATGGAGCTGGAGGTCATACAAATATGATATTGTCTGCAGCAGCCTGTAAAGTTGTTTCTATTGACAGGGACCCATTAGTCAAAATATATGCAGACAAAACTAGAAATAAGTTTCCAAATAATTTTAAATTAATAAATGGAAATATTGGGAGGTTAAAATTTCTTTTAGAAAGTAATGGAATTAAAAATATAGATGGAGGAATATTATTTGATCTAGGTGTTTCTTCTATGCAAATTGATAATGCTGAGAGAGGGTTTTCATTTAGGTATGATGGACCATTAGATATGAGAATGGAAAATTCTGGGAAATCTGCAGCAGATATAATTAATGAAAGTGATGAAAAAACCTTAAATGATATAATTTTTACGTTAGGGGAAGAAAGAAAAGCCAGAAGAATAGCTAATGCAATTGTAGAATATAGAAAAGATAAATTAATTACTTCAACATTTGAGCTGGCTCAAATAATAAGGTCTGCAATAGGTAAAAACCCAAAATTAAAAATAGACCCTGCAACAAAAACTTTCCAAGCTTTAAGAATTAAGGTCAATAATGAATTGTCAGAAATTGAAAAAGCTTTGAATGATGCTGAAGATTTACTATCTCCTGGAGCGAGATTAGTAGTAATTTGTTTCCACTCTTTGGAAGATAAAATTGTAAAAAACTTTATTAAAACTAGGTCTGGTTTAACTCCTAACCCGCATAGGCATTCTGCAAAAATTTATAGTGATATAATTAAAGAAGCTCCTTCTTTTAAAGCTATTACAAAAAAAGTTGTAATAGCTAATAATGATGAGATTTACCTTAATTCTAGATCAAGGTCAGCAAAATTACGTGCCGCAGAAAGACTTAATAAAATAGAGGATGCAGCTTAATGAGAATTTTTATTATATTTATAATAATTTTTTCAGTTTCTGGAACTGTTTGGTCAATGTGGATGAGTAGTGAAATTAAAAATGAAGATTTAAAATTGAAAAAAATAAATAATAAAATTTTAGATATAGATGAAAAAATTAGATTGGTAGATGCAGAATGGGCATTCTTAACAAGTTCTAAAAATTTAGAATATTTAAATAGTAAATATTTAAAATTAAAAGCAATGCCAATTAAAGATATTTCATTTTATACACTTAAAAATAATTTAGGTGCAAAGGACAATATTTTTCAAAACTCTATAAAGGAGATAAATTAATTATGTATTTAAATAATAATTTAACCAAGGCTATTAACTTTAATAAATCAAATATAATTATATTAATTAAATTGGAGATAAAATATGTCAATTAATATTAGTGTGCCACCTACGCATGAATTGAAGCCAAGGATAACTGTAATTGGAGTTGGAGGAGCAGGCTGTAACGCAGTAAATAATATGATTGCTTCCCATTTAGAAGGCGTAGAGTTTGTTGTTGCTAACACTGATGCGCAATCACTTGCAAATTCTAGTGCTCAAATGAGAGTTCAATTAGGAGCAAATATAACACAAGGTTTGGGAGCGGGTGCAAGGCCAGAAATAGGTAGGGCTGCTGCTGATGAATCTTTAGAGCAAATACTTGAGCATATAGACGGTACTCATATGCTTTTTGTTACAGCAGGAATGGGAGGAGGTACAGGAACCGGAGCAGCTCCAGTAATTGCAAAAGCAGCAAGAGAAAGAGGAATTCTTACTGTAGGATGTGTAACTAAGCCATTTCAATTTGAAGGAAAAAATAGAATGAGATTGGCAGAAGAGGGAATAAGTGAATTACAGAAATCTGTAGATACTTTAATAGTAATTCCCAACCAAAATTTATTTAGAGTAGCAAATGCTCAAACTACATTTTCTGATGCCTTTAAAATGGCAGATAAAGTTTTGTATTCAGGTGTTAGGGGAGTAACTGACTTAATGGTAATGCCTGGAGTAATAAATTTAGATTTTGCTGATGTAAGATCTGTAATGATGGAAATGGGTAAAGCAATGATGGGAACAGGTGATGCTGAAGGTGATAACAGAGCACTAGAAGCAGCAGCAGCAGCAATTGCAAATCCATTATTAGATGATGTTTCTTTAGCAGGAGCAAGAGGAGTTTTAGTAAATGTAACAGGTGGGCCAGATTTAACATTGTTTGAAGTGGATGAAATTGTTGATCATATCCGTCAACAGTCAGATGAAGAGGTAAACTTAATATTTGGTGCATCACAAGACGATAGTATGCATAATAATATTAGGGTATCAGTCGTTGCAACAGGAATAGACTGTGAAAAAAGAGTTGATCCAGTAGAAAATGTAATTTCAGATATAAATTCTAATGAAGAGCCTGTTAGAACTACAAATAAATTAGAGATAAAAGAAAGTAATACTCTTCTTGATAAAGAGGAGGGCTTAGAAATAGAAATCAGTGATAATTCTACCGAGCAAGAAGTTTTAGAAAAAGAAATTGAAGTCAAACAAGAATCTTTCATACCACCTGAACCTGAAGTTTTTGAAAAGGAAATAATAAATAATGCAGAAATACAAATAGATCCTTTTACAGAAGCTGAAGTACTAAATGCCTCGTCTAGCATAGAGACTAATAGGCCAGAAAATGAGAAAGTAAATGCAGTTAGAGAAACAGAAAGTCTTATAAAACGCTTTACAGGAAAGTCAATTTTTGGAAATACAAATAAAAAAAATAGTGAAGCTAGTGAAAATATCCAAGTTCATAAGAGCAATTTGCACGAAGATTCAAATAATATAAATAATGAATTATCATTTTCACAAGACATATCTATGAAGACTACTGAAAAAAATTCTAATGAAGATGCATTAGATATTCCTGC
>CAWVYV010000048.1:0-7586 GCA_963934475.1 uncultured Alphaproteobacteria bacterium
TATATTGGTAGAGGGGTAAAAATAGGAAATGGTACAAGAATTCATTCTAATGTAACTGTTGAATGTGCAGAAATTGGAGAAAATGTTTTATTATACACTGGAGTACGTATTGGGCAAAGCGGTTTTGGTTTTGCTCCTACTGCTCAAGGACATGTTGTTATACCTCAAGTTGGAAAGGTTATTATTAATAATAATGTAGAAATTGGGGCAAATAGTTGTATAGACCGAGGAAGTTATGGCTCTACTGTTATTGGTGAAGGAACTTTTATTGATAATTTGGTTCATATTGCTCATAATGTAAAGGTAGGTAAGTTTTGTGCTATAGCGGGGCAGGTAGGGATTGCTGGGAGTGCTATTATAGAAGATTACTGTATGTTTGGAGGACAGGTAGGTATTGGAGGTCATATAAAAATTGGTAAAGGTAGTCAGGCTGGCGGTCAATCAGGTATTACAAAAGATTTAATAGAAGGTTCTAAAGTAAGTGGAACTCCAGCAGTTCCTCTTAAACAATACCATAGACAATCATTATTATTAAAGAAGCTTATTACAAATAAAGGTAAATAAACTATGACAGTAAGTAATAAAATTAAATCTGTAAATTATATAGATATTGAAAAAATTGTAAAAATGATCCCTCATAGATATCCAATGTTATTGATAGATAAAGTTGTTGATATTGTTTTAGACCAGTCTGCAGTTGGTATTAAAAATGTGACGGCAAATGAAAATTTCTTTACAGGACATTTTCCATCTAAAATGGTCATGCCTGGTGTGTTAATGATTGAAAGTATGGCTCAAACTTGTGCTGTACTAGTAATAGAGACACTAGGAGTTAAATCTGAAGGTAGCTTAGTATACTTTATGTCAGTTGATGGAGGGAAATTTAGAAAACCAGTTATTCCTGGAGATCAATTAAAGTTTCATGTCAATAAAATAAGAAATCGTTCTAACGTATGGAAATTTAAATGTAATGGTTATGTAGAAGATAAATTAGTCGCAGAAGCTACAATATCAGCAATGATAATGGCAGATAATAAATGAGCAATAATATTCATAGTACAGCTATTATTGATAAAAATGCAGATATTGATAAATCTGTAAAAGTTGGTCCTTTTTCTATAATAGGACCTAATGTAAAAATTGGGAAAGATACTGAATTAAAGTCTAATGTAATAATTTCTGGTGATACAGAAATAGGCACAAATTGTAAAGTATATCCATTCACCGTTTTAGGAAACCCACCTCAAGATTTAAAGTTTAAAGGTGAAAAATCTAAACTTATTATTGGAAATAATAATATTATTAGAGAGCATGTTACAATGAACCCTGGGACCGATGGTGGAGGATTACTTACTAAAATTGGTGATAATTGTCTCATAATGATTGGGGCTCATATAGCTCATGATTGTATTTTAGGAAATAATATAATTTTAGCTAATAATGCTGCTTTAGCTGGACACGTAGTGGTCGATGACTTTGCTATATTAGGTGGATTAAGTGGTGTGCATCAATTTGTTAGAATAGGCTGTCATGCGATGGTTGGAGGTTTATCTGCATTAGAGAGTGATGTAATACCATATGGTTCTGTAATTGGAAATAGAGCATATCTATCCGGTTTAAATATCATTGGTTTAAAACGAAGAGGCTTCTCTAGAGAAGTTATACATAATTTAAGAAAAGCATATCGACTACTTTTTGCTCCAGAAGGGACAATTCAAGAAAGACTAAAAGATGTTTCTGATGAATTTAGAGAAAATGAGCCGGTAATGGATATAGTTAAATTTATTGAGGGAAATGCTAGTCGTGCAATATGCCAACCCAAAAATGGGAACAAAAATACCTAAGTTAGCTATTATAGCAGGTAATGGAAGTATTCCTTTTTATTTAATTGATGAATGCAATAATATAGGACGTGAATACTGTCTTATTATTATAGAAGGTCATGCAAAAGAATTATCAGAAAAATATAATCCAGATTATATAGTTAGTTTAACAAAAATGGGTCGTGCCGTAAATTATGTAAAAGGTCTTGGTATAAAACATATACTAATGGTTGGCGGAGTTTCTAGACCTTCCTTAAAAAACATTATACCTGATTTATGGACAGCAAAATTTTTAGCAACAGTTAGTTCAAAAGTAAGTGGTGATAATAGTGTGCTTTCTAAACTCACAAAGGCTCTTGAGAAAGAAGGTTTTATTATTGTTGCACCTGAAGAAATTCTACCTAATTTGATCTGCCCAAAGGGTACATTAGGTAAAATAAGACCTAACGAACAGAATAATAAAGATATTTTAACAGGGTTTAAAGTAGCAAAAATTATAGGAGCTAATGATATTGGTCAATCTTTAATAATAGAAAATGGATTAGTTATTGCTGTAGAAGCTGCAGAAGGTACAGATAGGATGATAAAACGCTCCCTATCTTTAAAAAAGGAAAAAAAAGCAGGTGTCTTAGTTAAAGTTATTAAGCCTATGCAAGATAAGAGAATAGACCGCCCAGTAATAGGTATTAATACAATAAAAGAGGCAAAAATTGCAGGCTTAGACGGTATTGCACTAGAAAGTAATGAGATAATAATATTAAATTATAATGATGTAATCTTATATGCTGATAAAGAAGGATTGTTTGTTGAGGGAGTTTAACAACGATGAATTTATTAGACCTGATAAAGTAAAAATTTTTATTAGTGCAGGTGAACTATCTGGTGATATTTTAGGTGAAGGTTTAATTATACAGCTCAAAAAAATGACTAACAATAATATTGATATATTTGGAGTAGGTGGGGATAAAATGATTTCTCAAGGCTTAAAACCAATTTTCAATATAAAGTTTTTATCTATAATGGGTATATTTGAAGTTTTATTAAAGATACCTAAAATATTAAAATTATTAAAATTAACAAAAAGAAAAATTATAGAAATTAACCCAGATATAGTTATTACTATAGATGCACCTGGTTTTAATTTTAGGTTGCAAAAAAGTATTAAAAATCTAAATTTTAAACAAATTCATTATGTTGCACCTTCTGTATGGGCATGGAAAAGTTATAGAGCTAAAAAAATTACTAAATTTTTAGATCATTTATTAGTTCTTTTCCCATTTGAAAAAAAGTTTTTTATAAAAGAAGGTTTACGTACAACCTTTGTTGGTCATCCTATTGCTTTTGATGATAATTTTAAAAAAAATATATTTTTTGTGGAAAAATCTTTAAATGATAAAATTTTAAAAAAAGTTGCAATTTTACCAGGTAGCAGATTAGGGGAAATTAAAAAATTAATGCCTGTTTTTATAAAAACTGCCCATTTATTAAATAAAGATTATAACTCAATTAAATTTTATATAGTTACATTAAATGAATATAAACCTATTGTTTTAAAATATTTTAAAAATACTAATTTAAATTACTATATTACAGATAAGCATGAAGAAAGGTACAATATATATACAAAAGTAGACTTTGTATTATGTGCATCAGGAACAGTTACAATGGAAGTTGCTAAAGCATCTACAGCAATGTTAGTAGTATATAAATTAAATTTTATTACATGGGCTATAGTTAAAGCTATGGTTAAAGTTAATACAGCTACGATAATTAATATATTGCTTAAAGAGAATGTAGTACCTGAATTATTCCAAAAAGATGTAAATGAGTATAATAT
This sequence comes from uncultured Alphaproteobacteria bacterium, assembly GCA_963934475.1. Classification (GTDB taxonomy): domain Bacteria; phylum Pseudomonadota; class Alphaproteobacteria; order TMED109; family TMED109; genus TMED109. The sequence continues at coordinate 3,661 of CAWVYV010000048.1, forward strand.
TCATAGGATAATAAAGCGTTATTTAAATGATACAGAATTAAAGAGCTCACAAATTAATAAATTAAATATTGCTATAAGTCAGTTAAAGAATTCTACTAACCCTAGTTATATAGCGGCTAAGACAGTTTTAAGTTATATAAATAATAAATAATTTATAGAGTATATAAACAATAATTTTGGAGATTATTATGACAGATAAAAAATTCAAATATCTACATACTATGATTAGAGTTATGGATTTAGAAAAATCTATAGAATTTTATACTAAATTTTTTAATATGAAACTAATTAGAAAAAAGGATTTTCCTGGAGGAAAATTTTCTTTAGCATTTTTAGGGTATGGTAGTGAGGTTGATAATACTGTTTTAGAATTAACTTATAATTGGGATCAAAAAGAGGTTTATGATAAAGGGAATGCTTGGGGGCATATAGCATTAGGTGTAGAGGGTATTTATACGCTGTGTGATGACCTTGAGAAGGAGGGGGTATTAGTTACTAGAAAGCCAGGGCCTATGAAGCATGGAACTACTTTAATAGCCTTCATTAAAGACCCGGATGGTTATAGTATAGAGTTAATTGAGAAGTAATATTAATTTCTATTTTTAATATTGATGAAATCTCTTTCACCAGGTCCTGTATAAAGTTGTCTTGGTCTACCAATTCTTTGCTCAGGATCTTCAATCATTTCATTCCATTGAGCAACCCACCCAACTGTTCTGGCAACAGCAAATAGTACAGTAAATATACTTGAAGGAAAGCCCATAGCTTGTAATATGACACCTGAATAAAAATCTACATTAGGATATAATTTTTTTGAAATAAAATATTCATCTTCTAAAGCAATTTTCTCTAATTCTCTAGCTAACTTAAACATAGGCTCATCTTCTTTACCTACTGCTTTAAGCACTTCATCAGCTGTTTTTTTCATTACTGTAGCTCTTGGATCATAATTTTTATATACTCTATGGCCAAAGCCCATTAATCTAAATGGATCATTAGGGTCTTTTGCTTTTTTAATAAATTCATGAACATTACCAGTTTTTTGAATTTGATTTAACATATGTATTACTGCTTCATTGGCACCACCATGAGAAGGTCCCCATAATGAAGCTATACCAGCTGAAATACATGCAAATGGGTTGGCACCAGAAGAACCAGCTAATCTGACTGTAGATGTTGATGCATTTTGTTCATGATCAGCATGTAATATTAAGATTTTATCCATAGCTTTTGAAAGTATAGGGTTAATTTTATATTCCTCAGCAGGAACTGAAAACATCATATTTAAAAAGTTTTCTGAATAATTTAAATCATTTCTTGGGTATATAAATGGTTGCCCTAGAGAAAACTTATATGCCATTGCTGCAATTGTTGGAACTTTAGCAACTAATCTATGAGAAGCAATTAATCTCTGACTAGGATCAGTTATATCAGTACTATCATGGTAAAAAGCGCTTAAAGCTCCTACCACCCCACACATTACTGCCATTGCATGAGCATCTCTTCTAAAGCCTCTAAAAAAAAGTGCTAATTGTTCATGGATCATTGTATGTGTAGTAATTTTATTGTCAAAAGCAAGTTTTTCAGAGTTATTAGGTAGCTCTCCATTTAATAATAAATAAGCAACTTCTAAATAGTCACAATTTTCTGCAAGGTCTTCTATTCTATAGCCTCTATGTAAAAGAACTCCTTTATCTCCATCAATATATGTTATATCTGATTTACATGATCCCGTACTTGTAAAACCAGGATCATAAGTAAAGTGATCAGTTTGAGCATATAATTTTTTAATTTCTATTACATCTGGCCCTATAGTTCCTGAATGTATAGGTAGTTCAAATTTCTTTCCACTTGGAAGTATTAAATTTGCAAATTTTGATTTATTATCTGACATACATTTTCCTATTATTTTATCATCTATTTTAGAATTTGCATTATAGTTATCTAATATAACTATGCAATATATGAAGTATTAATTATTAATATTTATTATTCTTCTGAGTGTTTCTGTTTTTCCTAAAACTTCCATTAATTCATATAAACCAGGAGATACAGATTTTCCTGTTGTTGCGGCTCTTAAAGGCTGTGCAAGCTTTCCTAGGTTTAATTTATTTTTTTCACAATATAGTTTTATATCTTCCTCTATATTGTTTTGTTCCCATATTTCTAATTTATTTAAATGGTCATGATAATTTTTTAGCAATCCAATTGTATCACTATTTAATACTTTTTTAGATTTGTCATCTAAGCTAATTGGAGCAACTTCTAGGTAAAAACTACACATTTCAGCTAGTTCATTTAAAGTTCTCGACCTTGTTTTTAAACCGTTCATTCCATTTTCAATTAATAATAATTGGTTATCTTCAACTATAATTTCTCTTTTTGCATATATTTTTTTTACTATTAAAGCTAATTCAGAATTGCTTTTTTGGTTTATATAAACTGCATTAAGACTAGAAACTCTATCTAGGTCAAATTTTGCAGATGACCTTCCTATAGCTTCTAAATTAAACAATTTAATAGCTTCTTCTCTAGATATAATTTCCTTGTCTCCATGTGACCAGCCTAGTCTTAATAAATAATTAAGCATAGCTTCTGGTAAATAGCCCATGTCACTATATGCTTCCACTCCTAATGCACCATGTCTTTTTGACAATTTACCGCCATCCATTCCATGAATTAAAGGTATATGAGCAAAAATAGGTAGATTCCAATTTAATGAAGTGTATATTTGCTTTTGCCTTAATGTGTTCGTTAAATGATCGTCTCCTCTTATTACATGCGTGACTTCCATATCATAGTCATCTACTACAACTGAAAGCATATAAGTAGGAGTTTCATCAGATCTTAAAATAATAAAATCGTCTAACTCACTATTATTAATGACTATTTTACCCTGAACAACATCATTTATTTCTGTTACACCAGTTTGTGGACATTTAATTCTAATTACTGGCTTAATATCTTTTGGTGCTTCAGATGGGTCTATATCTCTCCATTTACCATTATACTTTGGTGCTCTTTTTTCTTTTTTAGCTAATGCTCGCATATCGGCAAGCTCTTCTGGTGAACAATAGCATTTGTAAGCATGCCCAAGCTTTAAAAGCTCTTTTCCAATTTCTTTATGTCTTGCTATTCGTTCTGATTGATAAACTATATCATCATCCCAGTTCAGGTCTAACCATTTTAACCCATCTATTATTGCTTCTTTTGCTTCATCTGTAGATCTTTTGATATCTGTATCTTCTATTCTTAATTTAAATAAGCCATTATTATTTTTTGCGAATAACCAGTTAAATAAAGCTGTTCTTACACCTCCTATGTGCAGAAAACCAGTAGGTGAGGGAGCAAATCTTGTAACTACTTTCATATCAATATACCAAGCTAAATAATTATATTTTTTATTTTATTAGATGATCTATATAAGAATTAATATTTTCTCATAATTCCAACTAGAATACCTTGTATTTCTACTCTAGAATATTCGTATGTTTGTGTTTGATATAGATCATTTGCAGGAATAAGTACAATGTTTGTAGGTGTTTTTTTAAGTTTTTTTAATGTTGCTTCGCTTTTATCTATTAATGCTACAACTATTTCTCCATTATTTGCTATCTTAGCTTTTTTTATTATAGCTATATCTTTATTGTTTATACCAAGATCTATCATTGAGTCTCCTGATATTTCTAATGCATAATGCTCACCTCCTTGCATCATACTTAAAGGAGCGGTTATAGTCGCAGAGCTATTTGAAATTGCTTCTATAGGAGTTCCTGCGGCAATTTTTCCGTAATGGGGTATTTCTATTACTTTATTTGTAACTTCTTTATTTTTAGAAACAGCAATATTTGTATCTATAACTTCTATTGCTCTTGCTTTATTTGCAAGTTTTCTAATAAAACCTCTTTCTTCTAAGGCTGAAATTA
>CAWVYV010000049.1:0-7510 GCA_963934475.1 uncultured Alphaproteobacteria bacterium
AAGTACTTTAGATACTATTTATTTTTTTTAAAAGGAGAATATTTATTTTTAATTAAGTTAATATCATTATTTATAATTTTCACTTCTTCTAATAAAAAATTTTTAACTGCTTTTCTAAAGCTAATATCTGCAATATAATGTGAACTATATGTCTTTTCTGGTAAGTATCCCCTTTGTATTTTATGTGGGCCTTGTGCACCACCCTCAACAAATTTATATTTATTTTTTATAGCCCAATCAATGGCTTGGTAATAACATAGTTCAAAATGTAAATACTTTATATCATGATGAGATCCCCAATATCTCCCATAAAGTGTATCTTTACCAATCACATGCATTGACCCTGCAATTTGAACATTATTCTCTTCTGCAAAAACAAGTAATATATTATTAGAAAAATTTTTAGCTAATAGATCAAAAAATTTTTTATTTAAGTATGCTTTTCCCCATTTTTTATCAGCAGTATTTTGGTAAAAATTATACATATTTTCCCAATCATTATTCGTAATATCTTTTCCTGATTTCTGGATAATATTAATATTGCTGATATTAATATTTTTTCTTTCTTTGGATATAGCTTTACGTTTTCTTGAATTTAAAGAATTTAAAAAATCACTAAAGCAAGTATAATTATCATTTTTCCAATGAAACTGTTCACCAACTCTAGTAAGAAAATTTTTACTTTCTAATATTTTGCATTCATGGCTTGAGCAAAATGTAATGTGTGCGGATGAATAGTTAGCATTAGTTAGCTTAATTAAATATTCTGCAAAAGACTCAATCACACTATTATGATCTAATGCTTTAACTTTGTTATTTATTAAAACTCTATTTCCAGCTACAGGAGTAAAAGGAACAGATAGTTGAATTTTTGGATAATAATTTCCTCCAGCATTGTAATATGCATTTGCCCAGGAGTGGTCAAAGATATACTCTCCCTGACTATCTAACTTTATATACATAGGGCATACTGCAATAATTAGTTTCTTATTTATTATGGCAACATAATTAGGTATCCAGGATGTTTCTGAGCCAATAGAACCCGAATCTTCAAGGTTTTTAAGGAATGTATATGATAAAAAGGGGTTATCATTTTTTGCGCATTCATCCCATACTTCTTTACCAATTTTAGTTATACTTTTATAGATTGAAAATGAATACATTATTTTTATATTGATTAATTAATTTCAAATATTCCATCTACCTCTACAGGCACATTTTTAGGTAAACTATTGCTTCCTACGGCAAATCTTGCATGTTTCCCTTGATCTCCAAAAACAGCTACCATTAAATCAGATGCTCCATTTGCAACCTCTGGTTGTTGATTAAAATCATTAGTGCATGACACAAATATGCCCAACTTTACACATTTCTTTACTTGCGATAAATCTCCATTAAGGGCATTTTTTAAAACAGAAATTACATTTAATGCACACGTTTTAGCTATTAATTTAGCCTGCTCAACATCAATATCTTTACCTACTTTACCAGTATGTTTTATTTCACCGTCTTCAAAGGGTACTTGTCCAGAAATAAAGACTAGTTTTCCTGTAATTACATAGGGAATATAATTTGCTGCAGGCATTGGTGCATCTGGAAGTATTATACCAAGGTCATGTAGTTTTTTATCTATATCATTCATATCAATTCCTTTATAATTTATGTTATAAGAATATTTATTAGTTAAAGTTTAATGTAGCAAGTTTTTATAATCTAAATGAGTTTTTACTATGTGTATAAAGAAAATTTTACTTTTATTATATATTTGTTTTTTTTCTAGTAATCTATGTGCTGGAGAAAAGACTAACCGGACTAATTTTAAACCTCATGAAGCTATATATCATTTAAGCATAGGAAATATTTCAAATTCTTCAAAAATACATAATGTTTTAGGTGAAATGCATTTAACTATTAAATCTGTCTGCGATGGCTGGGTAGTTAACCAGAACACTACAATAGATGTGACAGATAAAAATGGATCACAATTAAGAAATATTTTTAGGTATTCTATTTGGGAATCCAAAAACCATGATAAATTGAGGTTTATGTCTAAAATGATAGTAAATGGTGAAGAAGTTTCATCTTACGAGGGAAAAGCCTTTATCCAGGAAGGTATAGGAAAAATTATTTACGTTTCTCCTCATAATAAAGTAATCAATATTCCTGTTGATACATTGTTTCCAATGAAACATTTCTTTATTAGTCTATATGATGCAAACATTGAAAGTTTTGATAACTATATAGTGTTTACTGGCGAAGATAGTAATTCATTAAGTAATATAAGTTCTTTCTCTAAAAAAAGTATTGATGGAGATAGTATGTATAAAGTAATTAGATCTGCAAATTATGATTATTTTAAAAACTCAATAAAGCCTGAAAGTGAAATTGAAGTTACAGTTAACTCCGAGAGCGGTGTCGTAAAAAAAGTAATTTTTGATTATTTTGATTATCAGATATTGGGAGAGCTAAAGGATACAAATTACTATAGTAAGCCAGAGTGTTAAATATTGTTATTAATAAACTTTAATACTGATTTCCAATTATTTGTTTGAAAATTACAGTTATTAACAGCAGGAATTACTTTAAGTAGCTTCTTATTTTGTAGAAAATGTATAGTTGTGATATTATTACAGTTTGTACTTACAGAAGATATTTGATTTGGTAAGTCATCTATAAAGAAAACCTTTTTATTAGTAAGTTTTTGTAATTCTGAACATCTAGCGGCTTTAGGTCCTTCATTAGCAATAAATGTATAGTTCATATTATTATTCTTTAAACATTGTATTCTATGTGCGGTATACTCTTTAGGAATATTAGATAATATAACAATGTTCATGACTTTACTTAATTCTTTTAATGCACTTTTAGCCCCTTTAATTACAGGCATTTTAATAGCATACTCTTGAAAAAAATTAGATATAATTATTGGAATATTGCTACTATCAATAGGCTTCTCATTTTTCTTGTTGTAAATATTTCCATTTAATTTAAATGATTGATAAGAAAAATACATGTTATTTAATAATAAATATTCTTCAAAGCTCTCCATAAACTCAAATATGACTTCATCTGCGTCAGAGATTAATAAAGGAAGGTTATTATTAATATTTAAAGGTATATTCATTAGAATAGTATTATTGGATTGTGTTTATTTAATTTTATCTTCTTTAAATAAAACATGCTTTCTAGCAACAGGGTCGTATTTCTTTACTTCCATTTTTTCTGTCATTGTTCTACTATTTTTTCTTGTAACATAGAAAAAACCAGATTCAGTGCTTTTAAGTCTTATTTTAATTGTAGTTGGTTTAGCCATTTCATAACCCTTTATTTTGATGCGAGAATAACCAAACTAATGGTTGTGTCAAGATTTGTATGTTAATATTTTATAATAATATTACTTTTTAGCTTTTTTTCTTGTAAACCTTCTTTTTGATGGAGGTTTGCTTTCTTTTTCTACTATTAAATCTACAGCTCTGTTAATACCTATAGTAAGAATATCTTCATTATCATCTTTTACGCTAGCAAAGGTATTTTCATGTTTAACATATGGTCCAAATCTTCCATTGTTTGCTGTTATCATTTTGCCAGAAACAGGATGAAGACCAATTTCTCTAGGTAATGCTAACATTGATAATGCGGTTTCAAGCGTAATGCTTTCATAGTCAATATTTTTAGGTATCGATGCTCTTTTTGGCTTTGGTGCTTTTTTATCTTCTTTTTTAGGTGTTTCTCCCAATTGTACGTACGGCCCATATGGGCCAACTCTTAACGTTATAGGAAGATTATCTTGATTATCACCTAATTTAATTGGCTCAATTCTACTTGATTCTTTGCCCTTACCAACGACTAACTGTGCAGTATGGTCACATTCTGGATGAGTTGAACACCCTATAAACCCCCCACTTCTGCCATACCTAATATTTAAAATGCCTTCTTTGCATTTAGGGCATTTTCTTGGATCAGTCCCATCATCCATAGGAGGAAAAAAATGAGGTCCTAAATCTTTATCTATCTGTATTTCTACATCTCTTACTCTCAATGAAGATGCATTATCTATTGTTTCTTTAAATGGAAGCCACCAGTTTTCGAGAGTTTTTTTCCATTTAATTTTTCCATTAGCAATATCATCAAGTTGGGATTCTAACTTAGCTGTAAACTTTTCTTCAATATACTTATCAAAATAAGCCTGTAAAAATGCTGTAATTATTCTTCCTTTTGTCTCTGGTTCAAAACGTTTTTTTTCATACCTTGCATAACCTTTATCTTTAATAGTAGACATAATAGATGCATAGGTTGAAGGTCTTCCAATACCTAATTCTTCTAATTTTTTAACTAAAGAAGCTTCTGTATATCTAGGTGGCGGTTCAGTAAAATGTTGAAATGATTTTACTTCAAATGAATTTAAAACTTCGCCTTCTTTGATATTAGGTATATTACTATTTTTCTTATCTTCAATATCAATATCATCTTCATCTTCTGTATATATTTTTTTATAACCATCAAAAATTACTATAGACCCTGTAGTTTTAAATTCTATATCCTGTTCATTAGATTGAATATTTATACTTACTTGATCTATATCAGCACTTTCCATTTGTGAAGACATTGTTCTTTTCCAAATTAAGGCATATAAAAGTCTCTGTCTTTCATCTAAGTAGCTATCTATATCTTCTGGTAATCTATTTAAATCGGTTGGCCTTATAGCTTCATGAGCTTCCTGTGCATTATTTGATTTTTTTTTATGTGTTCTTGGTATTTCAGGTAAATATTTTTTTCCATATTTTTTCGTTATCAAGCTTCTTATTTGACTGATAGCAGTCTCAGATAAATGAATAGAGTCAGTTCTCATATAAGATATTAAACCTACTGTTTCTCCATTAATTTCAATTCCTTGATATAAGCTTTGTGCAATTCTCATTGTATTTGCTGCACCAATACCTAGTTTTCTAGATGCTTCTTGTTGTAAAGTGGAAGTTATAAAGGGAGCTGTAGGATGGTTCTTGATACGTTTCTTTTGAATTTCTTTAACTGTATAATTAGTAACATTATTAATTTTATCCAAGGCTATATCTGCATCAACTTTTGAATTGATATCAAACTTTTTTAATTTATTCTTATTAAGAATATTTAAGTTTGCAGTAAAAGACTCTCCATTATTATTTTTGAAACCTGAGTTAATAGTCCAATATTCTTGTGGATTAAACTTCTCTCTTTCTGTTTCTCTGTCACATATAATTTTAAGAGCAATAGACTGAACACGTCCTGCAGATTTAGCTCTTGGAAGTGTTTGCCACAATAATGGAGACAGGGTAAATCCCATAAGGTGGTCTAAGGCCCTTCTTGCTTGATAGCTATCCACCACATTCATATCTATATCACGTGGGTTCTTAAAAGCTTCTAATATTGCATTTTTAGTAATTTCATTAAAAACAACTCTTTTTACATCAACATCACGTAATTTCTTTTTTTCATTTAAATATGTATATATATGCCAAGCAATTCCTTCTCCTTCTCTATCTGCATCCGTGGCTATCCACAATGTATCTCCCTTAGAAACTGATTTGACAATTGATGAAGCAGTAGCTTTACTCTTAGTGGGCACCTCATATTTCATTAAAAAATCTTCTTCTGGTAATACGCACCCCTTTTTAGAAGGAAGTTCCCTGAAATGTCCTACAGATGAGATAACTTTATAATCTTTACCTAAGTATTGATTAATAGTTTTAGCTTTTGCGGGAGATTCAACAATTACAATATTCATAAATATCTCTTAAATAAATTTAATATAAATTCACAATTAATAATCTTTTATAATTTTAGCAAATTATTTTTTTTTTAATTATTTAACTATATTTATATTTTTGATTCTGTTCCTTTGATTATTCTTCTAATATTAGGAACATGTTTGGCCATAATTAGTGTTGTTATTATTAAGACAATATATATTTCTATATTATAAATATAAAAATTATCTGGAATTAAGCCTACCTTTACTATTTTACTTAATAACCAAAATAACATTGGAGCAGTTATACTTGCTGATAAAGCACCTAAAGAGGAGGTTTTAAATATTAAAGCAAAAAATAGCCATATTAATAGGGTAAATAGAGCGCATGGCCAGCTTAGAAATAATAAAATGCCAGCTGCAGTTGCAATGCCTTTCCCTCCTTTAAACAATAAAAAAGGGCTAAACATATGACCTAATATGGACAATAAGCTTAAACTTAAAAAGAGAGTTATTAATAATTCTTCATTAAGCATTGATTTAAAAAGTATTTCGGCCAAATACAGTATTATGAAACTTTTAGATATATCAAATATTAATGTTAATACTGCTATAAATTTATTTCCAGTCCTTAAAACGTTTGTTGCACCAATATTACCTGACCCTATTTTTCTTATATCGCCATACCCAGAAATTTTTACAATTATTAGACCAAAAGGAATAGAACCAATTATAAAACCTAAGAATAAATATATAATAATGTTTTGATATTGAATTAGTTCTATAAAATTTTCTATAAATAGATACATGTTTTTACTAACATTTAAATTCAGAAGATTTAAAAACTATTCTACCATCTACTATTGTGCATAGGATTTTCCCCTTATAATTATATTGATCAAAGAGAGAGTTTTTAGATTTGCTTTTCATTTCTTCTAATCTTATTTTATTTGAGTGATTTATATCTATAATAGTTAAATCTGCTGGGGAGTTTATTTTAAGCTTTCCCGTATCTAAATTTAGTAATTTTGCCGGTTGGTTTGTAATTTTATCTATCAAATCAATTAATTTCATACATCCATTAAAATGTAAATCCAATGAAATAGGCAATAAGGTTTCTAGCCCGGCTATTCCAAATTCAGCTTGTTCAAAAGGTAATCTTTTGCTGTCTTGATCTTGTGGAGAGTGGTGGCTAGATATTATATCTATTTTATTATCAACTAATGACTTATATATTGATTTTCTATCATTTTCTGATCTTAAAGGAGGAAAAACTTTAGCAAAAGTCTTCCAATCATCAACTGCTTTTTCATTTAAAGCAAAATAATGTGGTGCTGTTGAGCATGTTACCTTTAATCCTATATTTTTTGCCTGTTCTATAGCAAGCATAGATTCATGGGTAGTTATATTTGAAAAATGTATTCTTCCTCCTGTATTCTCTAGTAACCTAAGGTCTCTTTCTACTTGAATAATTTCAGCTACTTTTGATATTCCTGGCAGTCCAAGTTTGCTAGCTAAAGCGCCTCCATTCATAACTCCATTTAACGAAAGGTCATAATCTTGAGGAGACACCATAATTAATAAGTTAAAATTTTTAGCATATGTAAGTGCTTGCTTCATTACTTTTGTATTTTTAATGGTTTTATTAGCATCTGTGAATAAAATTGCACCTGCTTCCATTAACAATCCCATTTCTGTTAATTGATTTCCTTCTAGATTTTTTGTTATAGAAGCTGCTGGAAAAATTTTTACACCATTAGTTTCTCTAGCTCTTTTTTTAATGAA
>CAWVYV010000050.1:0-7405 GCA_963934475.1 uncultured Alphaproteobacteria bacterium
ATAAAGCAGTTCATAAGATTCTCTGTTAGATAAGAATCTTTATAAGCATTTTTTTCTAATAGGTCACTTATGCCTATAGGTAATAAAGAAGCTTTTGGTTTATAATTTTTCATAATAATTTTTCAATTTTTTTTTATATACTAAATCTAAATTATATTTTTTGCAAAAGTAAGTGCTTTTGCGCTTTTAACTTGAGGTATATCGTTTATATTTTTTATTAATTCTGATGAAACAGCCTCATCTGTTTCTATTAATGCTATTGCATCACCGCCTACTTCAGTTCTTCCTAAATGAAACGTTGCAATATTAATATTTGCATTTGATAGTATAGAGCCTAGTGCTCCAATAAAACCTGGCTTATCTTCATTAGTTATAAATAACATATTGGGTCCAAGCTCGGCTTCAATTCTAGTATTCATAACACCTACAATTCTTGGCTTATTTCCATATAAAGTCCCTATAACATTGCGAGTTCGTCTTTCCGTCTCTACAGTTAATGATATATCTGTGATATAGTCCCCAGATTTTTCACGAGAAGAAGTAGTAATATTCATGTTTCTACTACTTGCAATAACGGCAGCATTTACAACATTTACTGCTTCCATACTATGTGATAATAGCCCGGCAATTATCACATTTATGAGTGGTTCTGTGTTTAATGATGCAACTTGTCCACCAAATTCAATTTTAATATTTTTAATACTAGTTTCTGTAATCTGTCCTGTTAGTTTCCCTATCTGTTCTGCTAGTTTTATATAGGGTTTTAATTTTGGAGCATCTTCTGCTGAAATCGAAGGAATATTTAATGCATTAGTAATTGATCCAGCTATTAGATAATTTGACATCTGTTCAGCAACTTGTATTGCTACATTTTCTTGTGCTTCTTCAGTAGACGCACCTAAATGAGGAGTAACTACCATTTGCTCTAAGCCAAATAAGACATTAGATTTTGCAGGCTCATTAATAAATACATCAAAGGCGGCACCACTTACCTTTCCAGATTTTATTGCATTTGCTAGGTCTTCTTCATTCACTAACCCTCCGCGAGCACAATTAATTATTCTTACTCCATCTTTCATCTGACTTATAGATTCGGAATTAATAATATTTTTGGTAGTATCCGTAAGTGGAACATGAAGTGTAATAAAGTCTGATTGCTTCAACAAGGATTCCAAAGATATTTTTTCCACACCTATTTCTTGAGCTCTTTCTTCTGTAAGGTATGGATCATAAACCTTAACATGCATTTTTAAACCTTTGGCTCTATCAGCAACTATAGACCCAATATTTCCACAACCAATCATTCCTAGAATTTTAGAATACAATTCTGTACCGGTATGTTTAGATTTTTCCCATTTACCTAAGTGTGTGGATGTATTAGCTATAGGAATATTTCTGGCGAGAGCCATCATTAGAGCTATAGTATGCTCCGCTGTAGTAATTGAATTACCAAATGGCGTATTCATTACAATTGTTCCATTAGCTGTTGCAGCTTCTATATCTACATTATCTACTCCTATACCTGCTCGCCCAATAACTTTTAAATTTTTTGCGTGTTTAATAATTTCAGGAGTTACTTTTGTATTGGACCTAATAGCTAAGCCATCATATTCGGTAATTATATTAGATAGTTCTTCAGGAGATAGAGCTGTATTTATAGTTACTTCAATTCCATTTTTTCTAAATATTTCTTCAGCTTTTTTACTTAATTTATCTGATATTAAAACTTTAGGCATAGTAATTCTCCATTATATTTTATTATACTTTAGATAGATTACTCCAGGCCCAGTCCAGCCAAGGTAATAAAAGTTTAATATTTGATTGTTCTATAGTTCCTCCACCCCAAATCCGAATACCTAAGGGCGCAGATGGATAATGATTTATATCATAAGCCGCTTCTTTTTCTTCTAATATGCTAAAAAAACTTTTTATTATATTCTTTTGCTCAGCAATGTCTTTATCTAAAAACCAGGGGTCTTTTATCTTTAAACAAATAGATGTTGATGACCTAGATTCTACATCGTTTGCTAAAAAAGCTACCCAATTTGTTTTTTTTACCCATTCTTCTATTACGTCCAAATTAGATTTACTTCTTTTGATCATTTCATATAATCCACCAATGCTTTTTACCCATTTCAGAGAATTTAGAGCATCCTCAATACAGAGCATAGAAGGGGTGTTAATAGTACTGCCTTGAAAAATTTTAGCTTGAAATTTTCCCTTATTTGCTAATCTAAATAACTTTGGAATTGGCCAAGTAGGTTTATATTCTTCAAGTCTTTGTATGGCTCTTGGGGACAAAACTAGTATTCCGTGTTGAGCTTCTCCACCTAAAACTTTTTGCCATGAAAATGTGGTTACATCTAGCTTGTCCCAGGCAATATCCATAGCTAATACTGCAGAAGTTGCATCACATAAAGTCAGACCTTTTCTATCATCTCTTATCCAGTCACCATTAGGTACTTTTACTCCTGCTGTAGTACCATTCCAAGTAAAAATCACATCATTATTAAAATTAACTTTTCTTAAATCCGGTAAGAATCCATAATCAGCATCAATTAGATTTGTATTTTTAATTTGAAGCTGGTCTACTACATCAGTAACCCAATCTCTTCCAAATGCGTCCCAAGCTAAAATATCTATTCCTTTTTCACCAAGTAAGGACCACATAGCCATCTCAAATGCTCCTGTATCTGACCCTCCTACAATTGCAACTTCATAATCTTTTGGTATTTTTAATATAGATTTAGTTTCACTTATTAATTCCTGAATTCTACTAACACATATAGGTGATCTATGAGACCTACCTAAAATAGCATTATTAAGAAAAGAAGCCTCCCAATTAGGTATTTTAGAACAAGGGCCAGAAGAAAATTTAGGATTAGCAGGCAGTTTTAATGAATTCATAATATTTCCCGAATAACTTACTTTATGTTTTAGATAACTTAATTTTAACTGCAATGTATTATTGTGTTGTTTCTTGTCAATAATATATTCTAATTTTTTATATTATTAATTAAATGGTTTAATGGACCGTTTCCTTTTCCTATATTAGGTGCATGTTTTATAGATTTATTAACAAAGGCATGTGCTCTCTCAACAGATGAGTATAAACTCATATTTTGTCCCATTCCGCAAGCTATTGCACTAGACAGGGTACATCCAGTTCCATGAGAGTTATTAGTTGGAATTTTTGAGCTATAGAAATAGTCTACTTTATATTTACTGATGAGTATATCTGTAAGTTTGTTACCTTTTAAATGCCCACCTTTCATTAAAACATTATCAATACCCATTTTTATAATTTCCTGGCCGGTTATTTCAAGGTCTTCAATATTATTTATTTTTTTACCTGTTATGACTTCAGCTTCAGGTAAGTTGGGAGTAATTATGCTACATAAGGGCATTAATTCTTTAATTAAAATTTCTTCAGCATCAATATCAAGTAGCTTGTGTCCGCCTTTTGCAACCATAACAGGGTCTAACACAATAGGTATATTTTTATTAATTTTTGAAAGTAAGTTTGATATACAATATATAGTTTTTTTATTGGACAGCATTCCAATTTTTATTGCATCTGTACCTATATCATCTAATACAGCTAATATTTGATCTTCAATCATTTCTATAGGAATATTTAATATACTATTTACTCCTAAAGTATTTTGTGCTGTGATTGCAGTTATCGCAGTAGTAGCAAACCCTCCTAGAGCGGTTATTGTTTTTATGTCTCCTTGGATACCCGCACCACCCCCGGAATCTGAGCCAGCAATGGACATTATTCTTGCAAGTTTAGTATCAACCATTAATATAATTTTGTATTTCTATTCTTAATTTTTTTAAAGTTTTACTTAGTAAATTTTTATTAGATGCTTCACCCATTATTCTTAACTTATGTTCAGTTCCAGAGGCCCTAAAGATTATACGACTATTTTTACCTAATATAGTTTCTGCATGTTTTATTTTATTTATAATAAACGAGTCTGTTTTTTTATATGTAAATTTATCTATATTATAGTCTATACTTTCTATCATTTGGGGAAATAAAGAAAAAATATTTAATATTTGAGAGGCTTTTTTATTTTTTTCAATCATAGTGGCAATGACTTGTAGAGAAGCTACTAATCCATCTCCAGTACTTCCGTGCTCTCCAATAATAATATGGCCTGATTGCTCTCCTCCAATGTTACAATTATTAATTTTCATTTTCTCAACTACGTATCTATCACCTACATTAGCTCTAATTAAATTAATGTTTTGTTTATTTAGATAATTTTCTAATCCCATATTTGTCATATGTGTGCCAACTATAGAGTTTCCTGTGAGTAATTTATGATCTAGATATCTTTGTGTTATTAATCCAATTATTATGTCACCATGAATAAAAGTGCCTTTTTCATCACATATTATACAACGGTCAGCATCACCATCAAGAGAAATACCAATATCAGCTTTATGTTTTTTTACCATATCAGACATTAATTTAGGGTTAGTAGAACCACATTTATCATTAATATTAGTGCCATCTGGGCTGCATCCAATAGGAATAACTTCCGCACCAAGCTCCCATAAAGCTCGAGGTGCAACTTGGTAAGCTGCTCCATTTGCACAATCAATTACAATCTTTAAGCCTTTGAGTGAAAATTCGCGAGGAAAAGTTGATTTTACAAATTCTAGATACCTTCCTCCAGCATCCTCTATTCTTTTTGCTCTTCCTAGTTTTGCAGAATCTACTAAATTAGATTGGCTATTATTATCCATTAGAGCTTCTATTTTAAGTTCATTTTTATCACTTAATTTTTCTCCGTCCGGACCAAATAGTTTTATTCCATTATCTTCATAAGAATTATGAGAAGCTGATATCATTACACCTACATCGCACCGCATTGACCTTGTAAGCATCGATATAGCGGGTGTAGGCATTGGGCCAACTAAAAATACATTCATACCTGTGGATATAAAGCCAGCAGTCAATGCAGGCTCTATTAAATAGCCAGATAACCTTGTATCTTTACCTATCACTACAGTATGTAGATGTTTGCCTCTAGTAAAATATTTTCCTGCAGCTATCCCCACTTTTAAAGCTGTTTCTCCTGTCATAGGGTAAGTATTTGCTCTTCCTCTAATTCCATCTGTACCAAAATATTTTCTTAATTTATTTTTAGAATTCATTTTATTTTCTGTCATATTTTATCAATTATATTTTTTCCCAAATAGTCAGGGCTTGTTTTGTTTCTTTTACATCGTGTACTCTAAAAAATTTTACACCTTTAGTTAAAGAAGCTATAGCAAGAGAAATAGATCCAGGCAATCTCTCCGATGGTTTTGTGTTTGTAATTCTTCCTATAATAGACTTTCTAGATGTCCCTATTAATACATGAGATTTTAAAGAATGCAATAACGCTAAATCTTTAAAAATTTTTAAATTATGTTTATCATTTTTACCAAACCCAATACCAGGGTCAATTATTATATTTTTTTCCTTTATACCTTTCTTGATTGCATAACTTTTTTTTGATTCTAAATATTTGGTAATTTCAAAAGATACATTTTTATACAAAGGTCTTTTTTGCATATTTTCTGGTTGTCCTTGCATATGCATCATAATTAGCCCTACATTATTTTTAGATATAATGTCTGCTGCTTTATCATCAGAAAGAGCTGAAATATCATTTATTATACTCGCTCCCTCATCTATGGCTGCTTGCATAGTAGATGAGTTTCTGGTGTCACATGATATAGGTATATTATATCTATAGAGTTCTTTAATAATTGGAATAACTCTTTTTTTCTCTTCTTCTGCAGTAATTTTTATTGCTCCAGGTCTAGTTGATTCGCCCCCAATATCAATTATACTGGCTCCATCCTCATGCATCTTTAAAGCTTTTTTTATGGCTTCTTCTTTATTGAGAATATTATTAGAAGTTTTAGAAAAACTATCAGAAGTTATATTTAAAATACCCATTATATAAAATTTTTTATTTTTTAGTCCTAAAAAATTATTAGGTTTATACGAATATGTTTTTAATAATTTTTTAATAGCATCTTTAGGTATAAAATTAGTGTTCCATAACTCTTGTTCTTTAATAGAATATAAAAGAGGGGTGCTATCTAATAGTTTATCTGAGCATTGAATTTCAAAATTAAGAAATGCTATGTCTTTTCCAGCTAATGGAAGAGCATCACCTTTAGATATTAGATATTGAGCTTCTTTCCCGTATACTAAGCTTCTTGGTATTATAAAATATTTTTTCACAAGCAAAATATATTAAGTTTAATTATATTTCATTTGGGGTTGGGTTTTTAATATCATTATTATTAGTAGGTGATTTACTTTTAGGGTCAATAGAAATATTATCTGTATCTATATTAGCTCTAATAACTTCTTTATCAGTGAGAATATTATTGATGTCTTCTGCAGATAATGTCTCATATTCTAGCAAACCTTTAGCTACTTTATGAAGGTCATCAATTTTTTTTGTTAAAATTTTTCTAGATGTTTCTTCTCCAGTTTCAACTAATTTTCTTACCTCTTCATCTATTATTCGCGCTGTTTCATCTGAGATATTTCTTTGTTGTGCAACTGAGTGACCTAAAAAAACTTCTTCTTGGTTAGTTTCATATCTGAGCGGTCCTAGTTTATCTGAAAAACCAAACTCCATTACCATTCTTCTAGCTAAATTAGTGGCTTGTTGAATGTCATTACCTGCTCCAGTAGTAATATTTCTTTTACCATATATTAACTCTTCAGCAACTCTTCCTCCAAACATTGAGGCAATTAATGCTTCTAACTCTAATCTAGTTTGTGAAAATTTATCTCTTTCTGGAAGCCACATGGTAACACCTAGTGCTTGCCCTCGTGGAATTATTGTTACTTTGTGTAAAGGTTCGTGACCCTCTACATTCAGCATCACTAACGCATGTCCAGCTTCGTGATAGGCGGTCATTTTTTTTTCTTCTTCTGTCATTACCATTGAGCGTCTTTCTGCACCCATCATGACTTTATCTTTCGCTTGCTCAAGTTCTATCATACCTACATTTAATTTACTTTTTCTTGCAGCAAGTAATGCCGCTTCATTAACTAAGTTTGCTAAATCTGCTCCAGAAAACCCTGGAGTTCCTCGAGCTATGATTCTTGGGTCTACATTCTTTGCAATAGACACATTCTTCATATGCACTTTTAATATTTTTTCACGTCCTATTATATCAGGGTTTGGAACTACAACTTGTCTATCAAACCTTCCTGGTCTGAGTAAAGCAGGGTCTAAAACATCAGGCCTATTTGTAGCTGCAATTAAAATTACCCCTTCATTTGTTTCAAAACCATCCATTTCTACTAAAAGTTGGTTCAGTGTTTGTTCTCTTTCATCATTTCCTCCTCCTAAACCAGCACCTCTATGCCTAC
>CAWVYV010000051.1:0-7354 GCA_963934475.1 uncultured Alphaproteobacteria bacterium
ACAACAGGACTTCCAGGAGATCCAGCTTTAGCATAAAATATTTTATCTTTTTTAACAATACCAACAGTCATTGCATTAACTAATATATTACCGTTATAACCCTTATCAAAAGTGCATTCTCCTCCAATAGTTGGAACTCCCATACAATTACCGTACCCACCAATGCCAGCAACTACTCCCGATAAAAGATGTTTAGTTTTATGATGAGAGGGGCTTCCAAATCTTAAGCAATTTAAATTAGCTACAGGTCTCGCGCCCATAGTAAAAACATCCCTCATTATTCCTCCTACTCCTGTAGCAGCACCCTGATAAGGTTCTATAAATGATGGATGGTTGTGACTTTCCATTTTAAAAACTGCTGCTAAGCCATTACCAATATCTATTATACCTGCATTTTCGCCTGGGCCCTGTATTACCCATGGTGCTTCTGTAGGCAAAGTTTTAAGCCATTTTCTTGAAGATTTATAAGAGCAATGTTCACTCCACATTGCAGAGAATATTCCTAATTCTGTTATATTAGGAATTCTATCCATATATTTTATTGTTTGATTATATTCATCTTTGCTAAGTCCTAATTCTATAGCCTGTTCTACCGTAGTCATAAATCTTATCCTAATTTTTCAAAGAAGTTTTTAAAAAAATCTATGCCATCATTACCACCTAATTTTGCATCTATAGCTCTTTCTGGGTGGGGCATCATGCCTAATACATTTCCCATATCGTTTATTATGCCTGCTATATTATTTATTGAACCATTAATATTAGATTTTTCTTCAATAAGCCCTTGATTTGAGCAATACTGGTGAGTAATTCTATTTTCTTTAACAAGTTTTTCAATAATATTATCACCAGCATAATAATTACCATCATGATGAGCAACTGGGAGCGAGATAACTTTACCAACTTGCTTTTTATTGGTCCAATTATTTTCATTATTAGAAATTAAATATGTATATTTACATATAAATTTCATTTTATTGTTTCTCATTAAAGCGCCAGGCAATAACCCACACTCTGTTAAAATTTGAAAACCATTACATATACCAAGTACAGGTGTTCCATTTTTTGCTTTTTTAATTATATCTTTCATAATTGGAGCTCTAGAAGCTATTGAACCAGACCTTAAGTAATCACCATGAGAAAAACCTCCTGGCAAAACAATAAGGTTAGTATTTTCAATTGACGTTTCTTTATGCCATAGCATTTTTGGAGCCTGGCCTGTAACATTTTTAATTGCTGTATATACGTCTCTATCACAATTTGAACCTGGAAATACAATAATATTTGGTTTCATCTAATTATAAGTCTTCTTTATTAAATTAATTTTTAGGTAAAATTATTATTTTATAGTCTTCAATCACCATGTTTGCTAAAAGTACTTTGCAAATTTCTTTAGTAATTTTTTCTGCTTCTTCTTTATTATCGGTATCTAAATCAATATCAAAGAGCTTTCCTTGTTTTATTTTATTAATACCACTAAACCCTAAATTACCTAAGGCTAATTCTACAGCTTTACCTTGCGGGTCTAGGACACCTTCTTTTAAGGTTGTGTGAACTTGTACTTTCATAATTATCCTTTAACTTAATTTTCTAACACACCTAGTCTTTCAGCAACTTCTTGATATGCTTCTTCTAAATTGCCTAAATCTTCTCTAAACCTATCTTTATCTAATTTTTTATTTGTTTTGTTATCCCATAGCCTAAAATTATCTGGACTTAATTCATCAGCTAAAATAATTTCTAAATTATCATCTTTATAAAACCTTCCAAACTCTAATTTAAAGTCAATTACTTTTATGCCAATACTAGAAAAAACGCCTAATAGAAAATCATTAATTCTTAAGGACATATTAAATATATCTTCTAACTCATTAGAATTTGCCCATTCAAATGCTGTTATGTGTTCATCTGAGACTAATGGATCATTTAACTCATCAGATTTATAATAATATTCTACTATTGCTCTTGGAAGTGCTTCTCCTTCTTTTAATCCAAACCTCTTACAAATAGAGCCAGCTGCAACATTTCGTATAACTACTTCTATAGGTATAATATCCACGGAATGAACTAATTGCTCTCTCATGTTTAAACGTTTAATAAAATGAGTAGGAATTCCTATATCTTTTACCTTCTCCATTAGAAATGCAGAGATTCTATTATTTAAAACACCCTTACCATTAATTACAGCAAATTTTTTATTATTAAATGCTGTAGCATCATCCTTAAAGTATTGAATAATAGTATTAGGCTGTGGACCTTTATAAAGGATTTTAGCCTTACCTTCATATATTTTTTTTCTTTTATCTTCTGACATATTAACCTTTTAAATTAATTTAATTATATATTACTTATTCTTACTAGAACAGAGAATTACTAACAAGTATTGATATTATAAAATTTATTATTATCTGGAGATATATCACTAAATAAAAATAAAGGTTTAATATTTTTATTTAACTCACTATCTGCTGGTAATGCAATTATAGAAGAAGATAAAGTCCCATAGTTTTTTTTAAATTTATCAGTTATGTTCATTGCAGCAAATGGTTTATCTTTAGGGTGCGATTTATTAGCTAAAAAATTTATCCATTCATGCCACCCTGGTTTGTCTGGATTAGGATCATCTAAGGATTTAAATTTATTTTTATTATTGATATATCTTTCTGATTTATTACTATTTAGATCATAGCTGTCTAAAAAATGTTTTCCTTCAGGAATTATATTTATAGAAACTTTATTTTTCTCAGAACTTTTTACCCAATAAGCTTTCTTATTATTTGCTATGAATAAGTTAAATGGTTTCCATTTAGTATTATCTAATAATTTAATATAATTTAATGCTGAATTTAAGGTTTCATTTTTTAGAATATCAATGATTATATTGCCTCTACTATTTTTGCTAGCATTTGGCCCTAAACTATTTGGTCTATTTAATATTGTAGCTACTAGCCCGCTATTATTTATACCTAACCAACTGCCTCCAGCTGTTATATCTTTACCTGCAATAATACCATTATAATTAGGCCAGTGTTTACCCGGAGGTAGCCATGGTCTATTTTTCATTTCATCTCTATTGCCTGCAAGGATTAACGGCCATTTATTATTCGGTCTATACAAAATTAATAATGTGCACATTTAAATAGTTTCTTATAAATTTATGTTATATTTAGTTTTAAATTGTTTATTATTTTTTTCTTTTCTTTATTATCATAGTTTTGCCATTCAGATATTTGCTTACTTGTTCTTTTGCAACCAATGCATATACCTTTAGCTAATTTGCATATTCCAATACAAGGAGTAATATCTACCATTATCAATATTACTTAAATACTCTATCAAAAATATACCCTATATTTTTTGTATGCTTACTAATATCAAATAGTGATTCTATTTGCTCAGGACTTAGATGTTTACTTACACCCTTATCTAAAGATAAAAGCTCTTTAAAATCAGATTTATTATGCCATACTTCCATAGCTGATTTTTGAACCGCGCTATATGCATCTTCACGACTCATTCCAGCTTGAGTTAAAGCAAGCATTACTCCCTGGCTAAAATGTAGGCCTCCTAATTGATTTAAATTTTTAAGCATATTTTTAGGATATAAAACTAGGTTTTCTACTACTCCAGCTAAACGATTTATAGCAAAATCTAAGGTTACAGTTGCATCTGGTCCTATCACTCTTTCTACTGATGAGTGTGAAATATCTCTTTCATGCCAAAGAGCTACATTTTCTAGAGCGGGTATAACTGATGACCTTACTAGTCGTGCTAAACCAGTAATATTTTCTGTCAAAACAGGGTTTCTCTTATGAGGCATTGCGGAGCTTCCTTTTTGTCCTTCGCTAAATTTTTCTTCCGCTTCCCTTACTTCTGTTCTTTGTAAATGTCTGATTTCTACAGATACTCTCTCTAAACTACTTGCAATTACACCTAGGACTGAAAAATACATTGCATGCCTATCTCTTGGAGAGATTTGTGTAGATATTGTTTCCACATTTAGTTTCATTTTTTTTGCTACATATTCTTCTACCTTAGGATCAATATTTGCAAATGTGCCAACAGCTCCTGAAATTTTACATGTTGAAATATCATTAGTTGCAAAGGCCAATCTTTCTTTACATCTTTTAAATTCAGCATATGCATAAGCAAATTTCAAGCCCATTGTAGTAGGTTCTGCATGGATTCCATGGCTTCTTCCAATGCAAACCATATTTTTGCTACTAAAAGCTCTTTTTTTAAGTGCTTTTAGTAGTCTTGTTAATCCTTGGTCAAGGATTTTACTAGCATTTTTGAGTTGAATATTAAAACAAGTATCTAGTACGTCAGAGGACGTCATTCCTTGATGAATAAACCTTGCTTTGGGGCCAACATGCTCTGCAACATTAGTCAGAAATGCTATAACATCATGTTTTACTTCTTTTTCAATTTCGTCTATTTTATCTATCTCAAATTTACCTTTTTTTTCTATTTGTTTAGCAACACCTTTAGGAATAACTCCTAACTTTTCTTGTGCTTCACAAGCATATCTCTCTATGTCTAACCATGTTTGAAATCTTGATGATGTGCTCCATATTTCGACCATTTCTGGTCTGCTGTATCTAGTGATCATTTTTAAAACCTTAAAATAAATTAACAAATTGAAAAAAAAGAATTAATACTATGTATATATAATGATATTAATACGTTCAATTATATAATAGTATTTGTCATATATTTTTTATTATTTTTAAGGTTTATTTATGCTTATAGATGGAATACATAAAAAAGCTATAGAGTCTTCATCTGACTCTAAAGTTGTTATAATAGACCAAACACTTTTGCCTCATCAATTAAAATATGTAACCTTAAAAGGTTTAGAAGATTGTATTATAGCAATTAAAGATATGTGGGTAAGAGGAGCTCCATTAATTGGAGTTACAGCTTCATACGGAATGTTTTTTGCTGTTAAAGATAATCCAACAGAAGTAAACATTAGAAAATCATATGATTTGTTAATTGCTACAAGGCCTACAGCAGTAGATTTAAGATGGGCTTTAGAAAGAATTTTAAGTAATATTTTTAAATATAAAGAAGGAGAAAGGTCTAATTATCTATGGGTATTCTGTAAAGAGTTAGAAGAAAACTCAATAAAGCAATGCTCTAAAATAGGTGATTATGGCCTGGAAATTATAAAATCTAAAATTATTCAAGATAAAACTTTTAATATCTTGACCCATTGTAATGCTGGTTGGTTAGCATGCGTCGACTGGGGAACCGCATTAGCTCCGATATATAAAGCATATAATGCTGGGCTCAATATACATGTGTGGGTTGATGAAACTAGGCCAAGATCTCAAGGAGCATCATTAACAGCTTGGGAATTAAGTAAACACGGGGTACCTAATACTTTAATAGTAGATAATGCAGGTGGCCATTTAATGCAAAGTGGAAAAGTAGATATGTGTATTGTCGGATCTGATAGAACAGCTTCCAATGGAGATGTTTGTAATAAAATAGGTACATATATGAAAGCTTTATGTGCTTTTGATAATAATATTCCTTTTTATGTAGCCCTACCTGAGTCTACAATTGATTTTTCTTTAGAATCAGGGGTTAATAAAATTAATATTGAAGAAAGAGATAATAAAGAAATTACGCATGTCTCAGGCATAAACTCTTCAGGGGTATTAACAACAGTAAAAATAGTTACAGATATGGTATCTAGTCATAATCCTGGGTTTGATGTTACTCCAGCCAGATTAGTAACAAGACTAATTACAGATAAAGGAGTATGTGAGGCATCACCAGAAGGTATAAAAAGTTTATTCAGATGATACAATTACAAAAAGAAGTTATTAAATATGCAAAAAAACTTAACTCTACAAATTTATCTATTTTAAGATCAGGTAATATTTCTTTAAGAACTAAATTTAAAAACATTGAAGGGTTTTTAATAACTCCATCAGGGAGAAAATATGAAACACTTTTACCTAACGAAATTGTTTTTGTTTCTTTAGATGGTACTTATGATGAGAAGGGACTAAAACCTTCTTCTGAATGGAAATTCCATCAAGACATTTACTTAGAAAAAAAAGAGGCAAATGCTATAGTGCATGCCCATTCACTATACGCTACATCACTATCAGTTCATAGAAAATTAATACCTGCTTTTCATTATATGATAGCGCTCGCAGGTGGGAACGATATAAAATGTTCTAAGTATGCAACTTTTGGAACTAGAGAGTTATCATATAATATTCTAAAAGCTCTTAAAGGTCGAAGAGCTTGTTTAATGTCAAACCATGGACAAGTCTCTTATGGAGATGATTTAGGTAAAGCTTTTGAATTAGCAGAAGAAGTAGAAAACTTATGTCATCAATATTCAGAAGCTAAAAAACTTGGAAATCCGAATATTTTATCAAAAAAAGAAATGAATGACGTTTTAAAAAAAATTAAAGATTATAAAAATTAACTTATTTATAACTAATTTGGTCTAGAGGATAACATAATGAAAACTTGGCAATTACAGGACTTTAATTTAGAATCTTTAAAAACAGAAGAAAAAAGTAATCCTAAAATTATTAATAAAAATGATGTTCTGATTAAGATTAAGGCAGCAAGTTTAAATTATAGAGACATAATAATGATTTCAGGTGGTTACGGAAAAATGGGAGGAGTTCCTCCTTTTGTTCCTATTTCGGATGGTGCTGGTATTATTGAAGAAATTGGAAAAGATGTAAAAAAATTTAAAAAGGGAGACAAGGTTATTTTGCCTTTTTTTAAAAATTGGAATTCAGGAAATATCAATGATTTAACAGCATTATCTGCATTGGGTGGTATTGAAGATGGTGTAATGCAAGAACTGATGGTGTTTAGTGAAGATAAAGTTGTAAAAGCTCCGGATGGTTGGACATCAGTAGAATCATGTACATTACCTTGTGCGGCCGTAACTGCATGGAGGACAATTGTCACAGAAGGTAGGGTAACAAAAGATTCTACAGTATTAGTGCAAGGTTTAGGTGGAGTTTCTATATTTGCAATACAAATTGCAAAACTTTTTAATGCAAAAGTCATTGCAACTACATCAAGTCCTCAGAGAATGATCATTGCTAAAAATATAGGAGCAGATGAAGTAGTAAATTATAATGTTCATGTTGAATGGTGGAAAAAAGTACAAGAACTTACTTCTAGAAAAGGTGTTGATATTATAGTAGAAGTAGGAGGAGGCAATACTTTAGAGCAATCTATAAAAGCATCTAAAACGGGAGCAGTTATTGGCATAATAGGTGTCTTGTCAGGCGGGACAGCGCAATTACCTATAGGAAGAGCAATTGCAAAATCTTCAAGATTAATAGGAATTACATGTGGTAAT
>CAWVYV010000052.1:0-7326 GCA_963934475.1 uncultured Alphaproteobacteria bacterium
ATTGCATGGGTAGGTTTATGTCCATATACACCGCAATAATGTGCAGGATTTCTTATAGAACCTCCAATATCTGATCCCGCTTCTAGGCCTGTAAAACCTGCAGCTAATGCTGCTGCACTGCCACCAGATGAACCACCTGGAATTTTTGATATATCCCAAGGATTGTTAGTCTGACCATAGATGGTGTTGTAGCTTTGAAAATCAGCTAAATCTAAAGGAACATTAGTTTTACCAAGAAAATGAGCACCGGCATTCTTAAATCTTTGGACCGCTAAGCCGTCAGAGTCAGCCATATTATTCCGATAAGCCTCATTGCCCCAAGTAGCTTTAGTATCCTTGATTTTATATGATTCTTTTATGGTCATAGGCAGACCATGCAGCGGTCCCCAGTATTCGCCATTCTCTAGAGCCTTATCTGCTTTATTGGCATCTTCTAAAGCTTTATCAAATATTCTCACAACTACTGCATTGATTGAATCATCATACTTTTCAATTCTATCGATGTAAGTTTGTGTTAGTTCTACAGAACTAATCTCTTTAGATTTTATTTTTTTGGCAAGCTCCGAAGCAGAAAGTTGATAAATACTAGTCATTTAAACTTCCTCTGGTTTCCAATCTTCGAATCTTTCTTGTAAGCGTTGCATGCCAGTTATCCATCTATCTCGGTCATTACCTTTTCTAGAAACATACTCCAAGACTTCTGCGTGAGGAGTGACTAAGAACCTTTCTTTTTCTATGGCATCAAGAACATCAGCAGCAGCTTCATCCGCTTCAATCATTCCATCTACACCTGCTACTCCTGCTCCTTGTGCAGTCATGGCAGTTTTTACAGCTTGTGGACATAAACAGGAGACACCAATGCCTTTATTTCCATAAGTGATTTTTATCCATTCAGCGAAACTAACAGCGGCTGCCTTAGTTACTGAATAACCAGCTGAACCAATTTGAGTTAGTAGACCTGCAGCAGACGAGGTATTCATTAAGTAACCTTCACCTCTTTCCAACATTTGAGGCAAAACATGTTTGGCAGCGAAGATATGAGATTGAACATTGACCTCCCAAATATTTTGCCAATCGCTTGTTTCAACTTCAAAGAAACCGTGGACGCCGCCAATACCTGCATTAGAACAAAATATATCAATTCCACCTGAGTATTCATTTGCTTTTTCAATAACATTAATAATATCGGCTTCTTGACCAACATTAGCCTGAACGGCTAACCCTCCAACATCATTAGCTGTTTCGGTTGCACCATCAATATTCATGTCAACACAAACTATTGATTTTGCACCAGCATTATTAAAGGCTTCACATAATGCTTTTCCTATACCACTAGCTGCTCCAGTTATTACAACTCTTTTATCTTTAATTTGCATTAGTCTAATTCCAGTTCTTTAATTGCTTCCTCTCTCATTTGCTTTTTAGCAATCTTGCCTGCTGCTACTTTTGGCAGCTCATCGGCTTGAAACCAAGCATATTCAGGAACTTTAAACTTAGCTATTTTTTCTGCCAAGAAAGAAGACAATTCTTCTTGTGAAAGTTCTGCTCCAGGATTTAAAGAAATGCGAGTTGCGAGTTTTTCGCCTAGTCTTTCATCGGGGACGCCAAAAACAGATGCTTCTCTTACTGAGGGATGTTCATAAATCGCAGCTTCAATCTCAAGACAGGCTATATTTTCTCCTCCCCTAATAACGATATCTTTAATTCTGTCTTTAATGAACAGAAAGCCTTCTTCATCAATTATTCCTACATCACCACTTCTAAACCAGCCTTCATCGTCCAGCACTTCATTAGTAGCTTCTTCATTTTTTAAATAACATCTGAAGTTACAGGTGGATTTAATGGCCACTTCACCAATTTCGTTAGGTCCTAGTTCCGATCCATCCTCTCCAACAACTTTTATTAGATTTAAGAAAGGAGTAGCAAAGCCAGCTGTGCTTGGGCGATCATACAAGAGCATACCGCTGGCATTAGTGGCATGTGCATTTGTTTCTGTAAGGCCATAGCCAACAGTAGCTATTGTATCTGGATGCTCTTTTTCTTGAGCTTTAATTTGCTCCGGTGGTCTTGCAGCTCCTCCTGATCCTAGTCCTTTTAAACTAGAAATATCGATATCAGGATTTTCTTTATGAGCCTGCAAAATTTCCCATGACATAGTCGGAACGCCAGTCATATCTGTTACTTTATGTTTTTCTATTAAAGAAAGGGCAGTCGTTGCATCCCATTTATACATAAAAACGATTTTCCTTGCAGTAACTAATGATAATAGAAAGACCGCATGAGAGCCTGTTACATGAAATAAAGGAACAGCTGCAAGTGTGCATGGGTTTGCACCTGCAACAGGTGACGCTTGTGCAACACCATCCACCTCAATTAAGGCTGCAAGTTGTCCCATTAAAGCCCAAGTCTCAGGTGCAGAAACTACACCTCTATGAGTTGATACAACACCTTTTGGATATCCTGTACTACCGGATGTGTACATGATGCTTGCATCATCTTCTGGATCTATTTCTGCTTCTGGAAAAGCTTCCATAGGAGAAACTATGTCTTCAAATGCAACAGTATTAGTATATTGACTTGCATCACAGCGAACACTAATCCTAGGAATATCATCAATATAACCTTCAAGTCTTTGAAGTCTTTCACTATCACCTATGAACAAACAAGATTCACTATGCGTAACACCATATTCGAGTTCCTCACCTTGCCACCATGAGTTTAATGGCACAGCGACTGCACCTATCGAAGTTACCGCCATATAAGTGTATATCCACTCGGGATAATTTCTCATTGAAAAAGCAATCTTATCTCCTTTCTTGACTCCGTAATTCGAAACTAAAGTATGGGCAAGCCCCGCAGAAGTATTTAATACTTCTTGATATGTATAGGTATCATCTTCATAAGCTAAAAAATCCCACTCACCATGGATCAATGGAAATTGAAAATAATCTCTTAAATTTTGGGGTAAATTGGCAAAAACATGATATTTATTTCCTCGAATGGTCTCTTCTTTTAGTTCAAATAAACCTTCTTTCGTAAATTCCCTCGCTAAGTTTTCACGTGCTTCCTTATTAACAAACTCTTTAATATCCATAATTTTATTTTCCTGTAAATTTAGGTTCCCTTTTTTCCATGTAATGATTGACGCCTTCTTTAAAATCTTCAGATTCGAAACTTTCTAACATTGCTTTCATTGAGCTATTTAGATTTTCATCAATAGTTTCTTTCTGTGCATTGTAAATTTGCTCTTTCATTATTTTAATTGACCTAGGCGAAACTGATTTTGCTAGTTCTTTTGCATAAGCCATTACTTCATCATCAAATTCTTCATCTTTGAAGGTTTTATTAACAATTCCCATATCAGCTGCTTCCGAAGCAGATATTCTTCTCGCAGAAAATAATATATCGTTTGCTCTGGCAATTCCAACTAATCTAGGCAAAATCCAACCTACACCCCATTCGGCTATTAAGCCTCTTTTAGAAAAGGCACTTGTAAAGATAGCACTCTCTTTGGCAAACCGGATATCGCAATAAAGAGCCATAATGAATCCCACGCCAGCTGCAGGACCATTAATAGCTGCAATTACTGGCTTAGGTAAAGTAGGGAAGTAGCTAAAACCTCCATCAAAACCTTCAACATCATTTTTGGCATAATCCCTCTCTTCCGGCACAATTTCTTCTCTTGATTTACCTTGACTGGTGTTTGCCAATCCATCCATGTCTGCACCGGCACAGAACCCTCTTCCAGCACCTGTTAGCACAATGACTTTTACATCATCATCCTTGCAAGCATCATCGAGCTTTTCTCTGAGACCTGCTCTTATTTCTGCAGTAACAGAATTTAATTTATCAGGTCTGTTAAGTGTAACAACAGCCACACCATCTTCTTTCTTTAATAAAACAGCATCATTCATAATATTTCCTTAAGCAGTTGATCCACCATCGATTACAAGAGTATGGCCATTTACAAATGTTCCTGCGTTAGACGCAAGAAAAACTGCCGCTCCACCAATTTCATCTGGTTCGCCTATTCTCCTAAGGGGACATGTAGCAGTAGATTGTTTTAAGATCTCAGGATTCTCCCATAAGGCTCTAGCAAAATCTGTCTTAAATAGACCTGGAGCGATTGCATTAGTTCTTACATTATCAGGGCCAAATTCAGCTGCTAGGTTTTTAACTAGCATAATATCTGCTGCTTTAGATATGTTGTAAGTACCTATGACAGTACTGGCCTGTAGTCCTCCAATTGATGACACGATAATTATGCTGCCATCTTTTCTTTCTTTCATTTCAGGTATGACCATCTGACAAAGTAAATGATTGCTCTTGATATTATTGTTCATAACCTTATCAAAGGCTTCTTCAGGAATATCCATCATAGATCCAAAGAAGGGGTTAGAGGCTGCATTACAAACCAAGATATCAATCTTTCCAAGCTGTTCTTTAGTTTCATCAACTAGCATCTGTAGTGCAGTTTTATCAGATATGTTGCAGGGTATGACGATAGCTCCTCCCTCTGAATCTTTACACGCCTCATTAATTTCGTCTGCTACTATTTGGCAAGCTTCCACTTTACGACTTGAGACCACTACTTTAGCCCCATGAAGAGCCATTTGCGTGGCAATGGACCTACCTATACCTCTTGAGGAACCGGTAATGATTGCTGTTTTTCCTGTTAAATCAAACATAATTTCTCCCTAATATTAATCAGCAGTCTATCCTAGATTCTTTTTAGAAAAAGTACATAGCAGAACTATATGTTTAGAATTTTGTTAAAATGGATAAATGATAAGGAAGTCTTTTTATTCTGTTTTAATCGTAGCATTATTTTATTCTGGATTCGTCTATCTAGTCGCCATAGGATCCGTAGGTAGCTATGAAGGGCCAGGCGAGATTTCAAATACTACAACTCCCAAGGAAATAGTCAGCTCACGAATACAAAAACAATTAGATGATAAAAGTAAAGTTGGTATTAATGATAAAAAGTTAATTTTATTTGGAGACCTGCATGTACATACCACTTATTCATCAGATGCTTTTCTTTTTAGTTTGCCATTAATGGCAGGCGAGGGAACTCATCCTCCGGCAGATGCATGCGATTTTGCTAGATATTGTTCGTCTTTAGATTTTTGGTCTAATACAGATCATGCCGAAGATCTAACCCCCCAAGATTGGCAAGAAATTAAAGATACTGTTAGGCAGTGCAATCAAGTCAGTGGAGAAGGTCAGCAAGATACTATTGCTTTTTTAGGCTGGGAGTGGACTCAAGTGGGAGGATTTGGTGAACAGCACTATGGACATAAAAATATTATCTTAAAGGATTTAGAGGAAAGTAAAATACCTGCAAGGCCAATAGCAGCACCTCAATCAGGATTTGCTAATATGCCTTTTCCAGCAAAGCTTGGATTGTCAGCCTTAAGGGCCTTTGATGGAAGAGCTCAAGACTTAATGACCTATGCAAGAGATGGAGCAACTACACCTTGCGAACCAGGAGTTTCTGTTCGTGATTTACCAAATGACTGCAGAGAATATGCGGATAATCCAGGAGTGCTTTTTGATAAATTGAATGAGTGGGGGCATGAAGCAGTAGTCATTCCTCATGGAACTGCATGGGGAGCTTATACGCCTCCAGAGAGCGATTGGAAAAAACAATTAACCGAAGAATTTCATGATCCAAACTATCAAACATTAATAGAAGTTTATTCTGGGCATGGTAATTCAGAACTTCATCGCAAATGGAGAAGCACACTTTATGACGAAAACGGTCAAGCAATTTGCCCTAGTCCTTCTGAAAATTATCTTCCGGCTTGCTGGCAAGCAGGTGTCATCATAGAGGAAAGATGTTTAAACGAAGGCGAATCCAAAAGAGAATGTGATAAAAGAGCTAAACAGGCAAGACAAAATTATGCTGATGCAGGAAACGCAGGCCAAGCTACTGTTTATAATGAAGATCCAACAGAATGGCTAGATGCAAATCAATGCCAAGATTGCTTCCTGCCGGCTTTTAATATGAAACCCAAAGGATCGGCGCAATATATATTGGCTTTAAGGAATTTCGATCCCAATGACACGATTGAAAGATTTAAGTTCGGTTTTATAGGCTCTAGCGATACACACTCAGCACGAGCAGGCAACGGTTACAAAGATATGAATAGGATGGATTATACTGATGCCGCTGGACCTACTGAATCAGCCGGTTTCATATTTGGTTTTAATGAAGGGGAGGGTACATACTCTAAATCTACTCGCAAAATCTATACCAGTGAAACGATGCCTCAAGGGCCTGTAGAAATTGATAGGATTATGTCTTATTTCTACACAGGTGGATTAATTGCAACGCATTCTGATGATAAGACTCGAGATTCTATTTGGAGCTCTATAAAAAATAAAGAAGTCTATGCAACGAGTGGTCCAAGAATACTTTTGTGGTTTGATCTGATAAATGGTGAAGAGGGAACCCTCCCAATGGGTTCTGAAACAGAACTCAAGAAAAACCCAAGATTCATGGTGAGAGCACTAGGTTCTTTAGAGCAAAAACCTGGCTGTCCAGAATATGCTGTTAACGCTTTAGGTAAAGAGAGGATAAAACATCTTTGTAAAAATGAATGTTACAACCCTTCAGACACTAGAAGAGAGATCAATAGAATTGAAATTATCAAAATCATTCCTCAACAATATGAAGGAGAGAAACTTGATGACCTTATTCTAGATCCCTGGAAAAGTTTTAAATGTTCTGGTTCAGAAGAATGTTTAATTACTTTCTCTGATACAGATTTTGAAGAACAAGAAAGGGATGCTCTTTATTATGCAAGGGCAATAGAGAAAGAGTCTAAGATAGTTAACGCAGGAAATTTAAGATGCGATTTAGATGTATTTGGTCAGTGTAAAGAAGTGAATATTTGTTACGGCAGCCCATTACAGAATCCTAGAGAAGAAGACTGTTTAGAGAACGGAGAGGAGAGGGCATGGTCCTCACCAATATTCGTTGATTTCAAAAAATATTGATGAGGATGGTGGTTATTTTCCTTTCCAGTTAGGTGCTCTTTTTTCTGCAAAAGCCACAGGGCCTTCTACAAAATCTTCACTAGAAAATAAATCATGAACAGCGGTATATTGAGAGCTCATAGATGCTTCTAAGCTCGCTTCATTAAGACTCTCATATGCCACTTGTTTAGTGGCTCTAATAGACATGGGCGAACAAGCTTCTATTTGCCTTGCCCAATCTCTTGCTCTATCCATAAGATCTGCTTGAGATTCAACTACCTCATTAACGATACCAAGTTCTTTTGCTTCAGCAGCTTCAACATGTCTTCCAGTTAACATCAT
>CAWVYV010000053.1:0-7248 GCA_963934475.1 uncultured Alphaproteobacteria bacterium
AATAAAGGTGATAAAATTTGTGTTATAGGAAAGAATGGTAAAGGGAAATCAACTTTATTAAAACTACTACACAATGAATTAAATGCATTATCAGGAACCTTATCTAAACATGAAAAAACTAAAATAGGCTATTTTGGTCAAATGAATATAGACCGTCTAAATCAAGCCAATACAGTCTATCAGGAAGTTCAAAGTGTTGATCCGCATATTACGGAAACTTTAGTTAGAAGAACCTGTGCCCATATGATGTTTTCAGGTGATACCGCAGATAAAAAAATTTCAGTCCTATCTGGTGGGGAAAGAAGTAGAGTTATGCTAGGTAAAATTTTATTAAAACCTGTAAATTTACTTTTTTTAGATGAACCTACTAATCATTTAGACATGGAATCAACAGAAGCACTTATGAATGCTGTAAATCAGTTTCAAGGATCAGTAATGATGGTATCACATGATGAGCATTTCTTAAAAAAGATAGCTAATAAATTAATTATTTATGATCAAGACAAGGTATTTAACTTTAATGGTACTTATAAAGAGTTTATTAAGAATCTTGGATGGAAAGATGCATAATACTTTACCAACCTAAAAGCCCGTCTTTATACCTAGGCAATACTTCATTTCTAAAAAGATAAGAATTAGATACTAAACCTAAGCCAAACATAACACACAT
Organism: uncultured Alphaproteobacteria bacterium; assembly: GCA_963934475.1. Lineage (GTDB taxonomy): Bacteria > Pseudomonadota > Alphaproteobacteria > TMED109 > TMED109 > TMED109. The sequence goes on from CAWVYV010000053.1 coordinate 671, forward strand.
CATTGAAGTACCTCCATATGAAACTAAAGGTAGGGGCACTCCTACAATAGGAATTAAACCACTAACCATTGCGGTATTAATAAACACATAATAAAAAATATTTATCGACACACCTATAGAAACAAAGCAAGCAAACCTACTTTTACAAATCAAACCTATAACTAAGGAATAAAATATTATGATAAAAAATAGAAATAATAATATTAAAGTACCTAAAATACCAAATTCTTCGGCTAATAGAGTAAATATGAAATCTGTTTGCATTTCAGGAAGAAAGTTTAAGTGACTTTGGGTACCTTGTAAAAACCCTTTACCAAATAATCCTCCTGACCCTAAAGCAATTTTTGACTGGATAATATGATAACCACTTCCAAGAGGGTCTCTTAAAGGGTCTAAAAAAGTAAAAATTCTATTTTTTTGATAATCATATAATAAATATATCCATGCAATAGGTGCTAATATACTAATTAATATGGCACTACCAATAAAAAACCATAATGATAAACCAATAACAAATAATATAGTAACACTTCCAATAATGACTATTAATGAACTTCCTAAATCCGGTTGTTGAAAAATTATATATGCAGGAATAGATATTAAAACTAATGGGTATGTAAAATTTTTACAATTATTCCAAAAATTTAAATCTTTTTCATTATGAAAATATCTAGCTAATACCAGCACAAGTGAAAATTTAATTAGTTCACTTGGTTGCAGATTAAATAGCCCTAGATTTAACCACCTTTGTGAACCCATCCCTGTATTACCATAAAAATTTACTAGTAATAATAAAAACAGACTAAAGGCATAAATATAATATGAAGAACCTAACCAGAATCTTATGTTAATAATAGATACCGATAGAAAAACACCAATAGAAATAATAAAACGGATTAATTGTTTAGAGCCCCAAGGCTCCATTGACCCTCCACCTGCAGAATATAGAAGTATTAAACCTATAGAAAAAATAATTATAGATAAAATTAATAATATATAATTTATGTAAAATAGTCTGTTCATTTGTACTGATATTAATTTTGAGATATTATTTAATAACATTTAATATATTAAGACACTATAAATTAGTATCTATTCCTTCAATTATTTTTCTAGAAGCAATCAATAAATCTCTGCCTATTGGTGCTGCACTAGCAGACCCCCCTCCAGCATGTTCTAAAACCACTGCAGTAATATATTTAGGTTTATTAAATGGCGCAAAACCAATAAATAAGGCATGGTCTCTTTTATTTAGAGGAAGATCTTTATTTTTAATTATTCCTGTAGCTCTTTCTGCCATAGATATTTCTCTAACCTGAGAAGTACCAGTTTTACCTGAAATAGGATATTCCTCATCATTAGATGTGCTTTTTCTGGCTGTACCTTTACTAGAATTAACAACTTTAAACATTGCTTCTTTAATAATATTTAAATGTTCTATTTTAAAATTGTTATATATAACTTTAGGACTAGCTGTTTTAGTAGAATCTGGTAAAGATTTTATAATATTAGGCCTAATTATTTTGCCTCCATTAATTAAATTAGCTGTCATGATTGCTAACTCTAAAGGAGTAGATAATAAAAAACCTTGACCTATACCAACATTTAAAGTTTCTCCTTTTTGCCATTTTTCATTATATTTATCATTTTTCCATTTTTTATTAGGAACTATACTTTTAGGAATACCAAAAAAATCATCATAATATGATCCAAACCCTAATAGATTAGCAGTCTCTGCTATTCTCTCAATGCCTAATTTAAGTGCAATTTCATAGAAATAAACATCACAAGATTCCGCCATAGCGTCTGTAATATTTACGTTACCATGTCCTGCTTTATTCCAACAATGGAAATCTCTATCTCCCAAGGTATAAAATCCATTACAAAATATTTTATCTGTTTTCTTTATTACTCCATATTTTAATGCCGCTAAAGCAACTACTGGTTTAAATGTTGACCCGGGAGGATACAAACCTTTAATAGGCCTATTAATTAAAGGTGCATTCTTTGAACTAATAATTTTCTGCCAATCTGAATTGCTTAAGGTCTTTGAGAATATATTGGGGTCATAGGATGGACTAGAGACAGAAGATAATAAATCTCCATTACTAGCATCTATTATTAATGCAGCCCCAATATTGGAACTAATTTTTTTATGAGTAAAATCCTGTAATTTTGAGTTAATTGTTACTTGTAAATTATACCCTGTTTTACTTTTTTCTATATCTAAGCGTCTAACATAATTTCCCTGAGCATTAACTTCTATCTGCTCTATACCAGGTACACCTCTTAAATAACTATCATAAATTTTTTCAATTCCACTTATGCCAGCTAGATCATTACTAATAATTTTATCTTTATTAAAACTATCAAAATGATTAGATGTATAACCTAATATATGTGCATAGTAAGAACCTCTTCTATATTCTCTAATAGAATAAAATTCTATATTTACTCCTACTAACTTTGGTTTATTTACAGAAATAATAGACAATTCGTTCCAACTCAAATATCTTTTAAGAGGAATAGAAATATGACTTTTTTCTAGCCCCTTTAATTTACTATAGAAAATTTTAGTATCTTTATCACTAATATTAATTAAATTTTTAAGAGTATTGACTGTTAAATCAATGTCTTTTATAAGGTGAGGATTCAAGTTAACTGTAAAAATTTTTCTATTATCAGCTATAATATCACCTTCGGAATCCATTACTTTTCCTCTAGTAGCCGCATGTAATACTAAATCTATTCTATTTTTGTTTGCTAAGGTTTTATACTTTTGGCTATCAATTACCTGTAGCTTATATAGTCTGCTTATAATGACAGAGAATATTAATAATTTAAAACTTCCTAGTATAACAACTCTTCTAATTATTTTATTTTTTATTTTTTTTGCATTATACATTAACTAAATAGACATTTTCTTTAATAAAAATAATTGAAAAAATACAACTATAGGAGATATAACAATAGATACAAGAAATTGGAATATAAGATTATAATAATTATATAAATCAGGATAAAATAAACCCCTAAAAATATTATTAACTAATAACCAAATAATTAAACTTAGCCCTAAACATATAAATGTTATCATTAAATTAATTTCTCTATTGTATATTAACCTAATTATCATAATTCTAATAATTACCGCAGCTAAGCATGAAACTCCTAACATAGACCCATACAATACATCATTTATGATACCTATAACTATTGTAGGTATCCATCCTGTTAATTCTGGCTTATATAATATCCAAAATGTTAATGAAATAACTCCTAGCAGAGGTGCTATTTCTTCTGACCCGGTAGGCATAATAGGTGCAACTGATACAATACTTAATATTGAAATTATAAAAAAAGGCATTATTTTATGTGTATTTAATATAATATAAGAATATATATTCATGATACTTTTATCTTCTATTCGTAGTATATAGAGTCAATAATAATATCAATACCTCTACTTTCTGGTTTCCAATCTATTACTTGTACATAGTTTAAATCATTCAAGTTTGAAAACGGTTCTACAATAATTTTACCATCTAGTTTAATTTTAATTGTTCCTATAAATAAGCCCGAAGGATACATATTACCATCACCAGAACTAAACACTTTATCACCCGACTTTAATGAGGATATATCTAAATAATTTGATATTTCTAAAAAATTACTATTATTGCCTGATACAATAATTTTAATATTTTTATTTGGCACAAAAGCTGGAATTTTAGTATTTATATCTGTTAATGCTATCACCCTAGATGAATTGTTACCTAATTCACTTATGTAACCTAATAAGTTATTATTATCTACAACTGGGCTTTTTATAGATATGTTATCTTTTTTTCCAGACATTAAAATTACAGACCTAATAAAAGAGGCGTTACTTTTAGAAATTATTTTAGTAGTAACGAATTTATAACTTATCTCATTTGGCAGGTTTAATAGTTTTTTTAATTCCTGGTTCTCCGCATATAATAATTGCATTTTATTAGAAATAATTTTTAAACTTTTATTTTCTTTAATTATCTCATTATTAATATTATAGGTATTATAAATATTATGAATATTTGCAATAGATTTATTAAATGTGTTTATTGGGGTATATATAGAATTAATTATATGACTTGAATAATCTATAATTTTTATTTTTATAGAATAATTAATATTTGGATACATATATGATGTAAATAATAATATGGATGCAAATGTTAAAGAAATTATAGTTAAAATTTTATTATTAGTTGCTCTCTCTCTAATAATATTCTGCACTCTTTTAAAATTAGATAGACCTGTCATATTTTATTAACCCATTAAATAAATTTAATATGCTGTTCTTAATACCATTTTTAAATTTTTCATTTCATCTAAAACTTTGCCTGTACCTAAGGCAACACTTAATAATGTATCTTCTGCAACAGTTACTGGTAAGCCAGTAGCTTTTCTTAATACTGAATCCATTCCCGATAATAATGCACCACCACCAGTTAATGTTATACCTCTGTCCACTATGTCTGCAGCTAATTCAGGTGCAGTATTCTCTAATGCTCGTTTTACAGCTTCTATAATACTACCAATTGGCTCAGATAATGCTTCTGCAACATTTCTTTGAGTTAATATTAATTCTTTTGGAACTCCATTAACTAAATCTCTTCCTTTAACCGTATATTTTTCACCATCTCCATCTTCTGGAGGGTAAGCACACCCTATACTTTTTTTAAGCCTCTCTGCACTCATACTTCCTATTAATAAATTATGATGCCTGCGCATATATGCAATAATAGATTCATCCATTTTATCTCCACCTACTCTTGCAGATTCAGCGTACACTATACCCCCCAAAGATAAGACTGCAACTTCAGTCGTTCCTCCACCTATATCTACTATCATTGATCCACTTGGCTCTGTTACAGGCAGCCCTGCCCCGATTGCTGCAGCCATAGGCTCTTCTATTAAATAAACCTTCCTCGCACCTGCTCTTTCCGCACTTTCATGAATTGCTCTTCTTTCTACTCCTGTAGAACCTGATGGAACACATATTACAATAATTGGAGAGTTAAAAGCTCTTCTATTATGAACTTTTTGTATAAAATGTTTAATCATTTCTTCAGCAACTTCAAAATCTGCAATTACTCCATCTCTTAATGGTCTTATTACCTCTATATTTCCAGGAGACCTGCCCAACATTTCCTTTGCTTCTTGGCCTACTGCTAAGACTTTAGATTTGCCATCAGTAGTTACAATAGCAACAACTGATGGCTCATTTAGGACAATTCCTTGCCCTTTAACATACACTAGAGTATTTGCAGTTCCAAGATCAATTGCCATATCAGTTGACCAGTACCCCATAAATTTTGCTAACATTAATATATTCCTTATTGTTTTATTAGAGATTCACTTACTAGTGATTTTTTTTCTCTTTTTACTATTAATTTATTTAGAGCAACTATATATGCTCTAGCTGAAGCAACCATTGTATCCGTGTCTGCTGCTTGACCATTAACTGATCTACCATCTTCTAAAAGCCTAACTGTAACTTCTGCTTGTGCATCTGTTCCTTCAGTTACTGCATTTACTGCAAATAATTGTAATGAAAAATCTCCTTCAACCAATGCTGATATACCTTTAAAAACCGCATCTACTGGGCCATCTCCACTAATCTCAATATTTTTAACCTTATCAAATATTGTTAAGCTAAGATTTGCAGTTGCAGGCCCATTCGATCCACATACTAGAGATAATGAATTAAGTTTTACAAAATCTCCAGAATCTGAAATTCCATCATCAACTAAAGCTATAATATCTTCATCAAATATGTCTTTCTTTTTATCTGACAAATCTTTAAACCTTTGAAAAGCATCATTTAATTGATTATCTGAAACTTCATAGCCTAGTTCACTTAATTTAGATTTAAAGGCATGACGTCCAGAATGTTTTCCCATAACTAAGGTTGATTTATTTAAGCCTACTGATTCTGGAGTCATAATTTCATATGTCCCAGCATGCTTTAACATTCCATCTTGATGGATACCTGACTCATGAGCAAATGCATTTGCACCAACAATTGCTTTGTTTGGCTGAACAGAAAAACCAGTAATAGTAGACAATAGCCTTGAAGACCTTGTGATAACTTCAGTATTTATATTTGTAGAATATGGCAATAAATCTTTTCTAGTTTTAATTGCCATCACAATTTCTTCTAAAGAAGTATTTCCAGCTCTCTCTCCAATACCATTAATAGTACACTCTATTTGCCTTGCACCTTCTTTAAGAGAAGATAAAGAATTTGCAACAGCAAGCCCTAAATCATTGTGGCAATGAACACTAATAATAGCTTTATCAATGTTAGGAACTCTGTTCTTAATCATTTTTATTAAAGAACCAAATTCTTCAGGTATTGCATAACCAACTGTATCAGGAATGTTTATAGTAGTTGCACCTGCTTTAATAGCGGCTTCTACACACCTACACAAAAAATCATGTTCTGTTCTAGAACCATCTTCCGGGCTCCACTCAACATCATCAACTTTATTTCTTGCATAAGAAACACTATCAATAACCATATCTAAAACATC
>CAWVYV010000054.1:0-7072 GCA_963934475.1 uncultured Alphaproteobacteria bacterium
TTGCATCATAATAATCACATAAATCATTTAGCAAGCCTGTAGACATTACTGCGTCACCTAATCTAGTATTTCCTATAAATAACAGTTTTTTCATAATATTTTTTTACCTGAACTTAAAGACTTGTAAAAATTCTTCTGCAACTTTGTCCCAACTTCTCACTTTATGCATAATTTTGGACTCTTCGTACATCTTATTAAAAGAGGACAAATCACTTAAAATTCTAGTAGAATATTCCACAAATTGAGCTTCGTCATTAGCTATAAAACCCGTTTTACCATTAAATATTTTTTCTACAGCTGCCCCTAAAGGCCTAATAACTGCAGGCATTCCTAATATCTGAGTTTCAGATAAAGAAAATGCTGAAACTTCAAATTTATGTGAAGGGTATAAATGCACTCTCATATCTTGAATTTCTTTTACCATTTCACTATCTATTTTTGGTAGTTTAATTTTAATATTATAAGCTAAATTAGCCTTTACTAAATTTAATATTGTTTCATACATATCTGGAACACTTTTCCCTGATAAAGCTTTATGAAGAGTATGAGAATAAATGTGCAGCTCTGCCCAGGGAAGTTTAGTATGTATATATTTTACCCATAAATTGATTATCCAATCCAGCCCCATTAATGGATGAGTAGTTACTAATGCCTTAGGAGTAACAGACGGCAATAATTTCTCATTTTCAATAAAATCATTACTATTCCCTGAAGGTATTATACTGGCATCCAATGATTTTAATCCATCCGGTATAGAATTAATATGGTTTTCACCTTGTATTATAATAGTTGGTTTATGCTTCATGGCTGCCGCAAAATTTTCTGGTCTTGCCAATTTTAAACCTGAAGATGTTAACCATAAAATTTTTTTACTACTTGAAGGCACTAAATCAAATAAACTAGGGTCATTATGTGCTATCCATACATCTGAATGATGTGCATCGATATTTTTAATTTGTTGCCAACTTACATCGTTTATTATAATTGATTTATTACAATTGTTGTAAACTCTTACAACATGTCCTATGTTAGCAAGCGCCTCCGATAAATGGATTAGAGATTTCTCTGCCCCATCTAGAGGTTTATTTTTAATAGTAGATCCATCGTATATATGGTTATTATCTAAAAAAGTAATTAACATAAATAAGGGTTTACGTATGTAACTAAGCGATTGCAAGTGTTTTTAAGTCTTCTAAAATAAATGGTATTAAAATGTATAAAAATATAAAAAAAATAAAACTAGATGATAGAATCATAATTGAACTTATTGGAACTGATGTTAAAAGTTTTTTACAGCCCTTAATTACTAATAATATAGACTTAGTTTCATTCCAAAAATCTATTTATGCAGCTTTATTATCACCACAAGGGAAATATATATTTGATTTTTTTATTTTTGAAAATCCTATAAATGGTCACTTGAGTATTGATTGTGCAAAAAATAGATGTGCAGAATTATTGATCAAATTAAATATATATAAATTAAGAAATAAAATAAATTTTAATATAAATAATAATATTACTATTTTTAGTGTTTATGGATCAGATTATTCTAAATTAGAATTAGATTTAAAAAAGAATAATATTGAAGGTTATACTCAGGAAGTAAGCAATAATATAATTGTAGTAGACCCAAGAAATAAAAATTTAGGTTTAAGAATATATACAAATTTAACCACCTCTATTGAAGGTTTTAATGAAATACCAGATGGAGAACAATCTGATATAGATTACAATAGGATAAAACTTACAGTACCAAATCCTGCATTGGACCTAGAAGTAGAAAAAAGCTTTTTAATAGAAAATAATTTTGAACTTATAAATGCTATAGACTTTAACAAAGGCTGTTATATAGGGCAAGAAAACACAGCTAGACAAAAATACAGAGGTAATGCCAAGAAAAAACTATTCTCTATAAAAATTATTGGGAAGAGCATAAGTAATGGGGTAAAAATATCTTATAATGAAAGAGTAATTGGAACAATGAGGTCTTCTTGTAAAGGTCTAGGGTTAGCTACAATTAGAACAGATTTTTATAACGAATATAGAAAAAATAAATTAAAAATTAAAGTTTTAAATAGTGAAATAGAAATCCTATAAAGAGTTACTATTCTTTATTTTTGCTTGAGCTGCAGCAAGCCTCGCTATAGGTACTCTATAAGGTGAACAAGATACATACTGTAAACCAGTATTATGAAAAAAATCAATAGACTTTGGGTCTCCCCCATGCTCTCCACATATTCCTAATTTTAGCATCTTATTAGATTTTATACCTTCTTCTGCAGCCATTTTAACGAGCACACCTACTCCATCTATATCTATAGATACAAATGGGTCGTTTTCTATTATTTTATTCTCTAAATAATCTGGGAAAAATTTTGAGCAATCATCCCTACTTATACCTAAAGTAGTCTGTGTCAGATCATTTGTACCAAAACTAAAAAAATCAGCATGAAGCGCAATATTTTTAGCATTTAATGCTGCTCTAGGAAGCTCTACCATAGTTCCAAGCAAATATATTGGAGTCTCTCCATATTCGTCTTCTATTTTACTAGCAATCTTTTCTACAAGCTTTTTAAAAAATAAGAATTCTTTTTCGCTAATGATTAAAGGTATCATAATTTCAGGCTTAATATTGATTTTCATTTTTTTAGAAACATCTAAAGCAGATTCAAAAATGGACCTTACTTGCATTTCATATATTTCAGGAAATGTAACTCCTAACCTGCAACCTCTATGACCTAACATAGGGTTTTGTTCTTCTAACTGAAGCGATCTAGACCTAATTACAGATAGGTCTTTGTCTAGGTTTTTTGCTAACTCTTCTAGCTCTTCTTTCTCTCTTGGTAAAAACTCATGTAAAGGGGGATCTAACAATCTAATAGTAACTGGTAGTTCTCTCATTAACTCAAATATTTCTACAAAGTCTTTTTTCTGCATAGGTGCTATTTTTTCTAAAGCTTTTTTTCTATCATTTTTTGTATCAGAATAAATCATTTCTCTAACAGCCAATATTCTTTCATTATCAAAAAACATATGCTCAGTTCTACATAGGCCTATTCCTTCAGCACCAAATTCTAAAGCTGTCTTAACATCATTTGAGGTTTCAGCATTAGCCCTAATATCTAAATCTCTAATTTCATCCGCCCATTTCATTAATTCAGAAAAATCTTTAGATAATTCCGGAAAAATAGTTGGGACTTCTCCTAAAATTACTTCACCTAAACTTCCATCAAGTGTAATTATATCACCAGATTTAATTATCTTATCATTTACTGTGAAGTTATTATTACTATGGTCAATTAATATTTCTCCAGCTCCTGCTACACACGGCCTTCCCATTCCTCTAGCCACAACTGCTGCATGACTAGTCATGCCTCCTCTACTCGTTAATATGCCATTGGCTGCATGCATCCCATGAATATCTTCTGGGCTAGTTTCCATTCTGACTAAAATAACATCTTCACCATTTTTTGACATTTCTACAGCATCATCGGAATTAAATACCACTTTACCAGAAGCCGCTCCAGGGGAAGCAGGTAAACCTCTAGATAAGACGGTTTTATTAGCTTTAGGATCTAAAGTAGGATGTAATAATTGATCTAATCCTAATGGATCTATTCTAGAAACCGCTAATTCTTTACTAATGAGTCCTTCATTTTTCATTTCTACTGCTATTCTAACAGCGGCGGAAGTAGTTCTCTTACCTGACCTCGTTTGTAATATCCATAATTTATTTTTTTGCACTGTAAATTCAATATCCTGCATATCAAGATAGTGCGATTCTAATTTATGAAATATAGCGACTAATTCTGCATATATAGAAGGAATCGATTCTTCCATGGATAAGGCTTCCGAGTTTTGTTCTAATTTTTCTTTAATAGTCAAGTTTTGAGGGGTTCTAATACCCGCAACAACATCTTCACCCTGAGCATTTATTAAATACTCTCCATAATAATTATTTTCGCCATTAGAAGGGTTTCTTGTAAATGCTACACCTGTACAACAATCATCACCCATATTTCCAAAAACCATAGCCTGAATATTTACTGCGGTGCCCCAAGATACAGGTATATCATTTAATGTTCGGTATGTAATAGCTCTCTGATTCATCCACGAACTAAATACTGCCCCAACAGCTCCCCATAACTGTTGTATAGGATCTTGTGGGAAATCTGCACCCGTTTTAGTCTTAACTAAATCTTTAAATTGCTTAGTTATTTTTTTCCAAGATTCTGACGAAACTTCTGTATCAAGTTTAATATTTTCTTTATCTTTTTCATGCTCAATTAATTCTTCAAATTCAGAAGATTCTATTTCTAATACTACATCCCCATACATTTGAATAAATCTTCGATAACTATCATAGGCAAATCTATAATCTCCGCTTTCCTTGGCCAACCCTTCTACAGTATTATCATTTAATCCTAAATTTAAAACTGTATCCATCATACCTGGCATAGATGCTCTTGCGCCGGAGCGAACTGATAATAATAGTGGAGCACTTGAATCTCCAAATTTCATATTGGTAATTTTTTCTATATTTTCAAGTGCTAATAATAGTTGTTTATTTAACTCTGAAGGATAATGTTTTTTATTTGAATAATAAAAATTGCAAACTTCTGTAGTGATGGTAAACCCTGGCGGGACAGGGACGCCGATATTGTTCATTTCTGCTAAATTTGAGCCTTTACCTCCTAAAAGATTCTTTAGTTTAGCATTTCCTTCTGCACTTCCAGCACCAAAACTATAGATCCATTTATTCATAAAATATCCATCCTATATAATGTTAATATTTAATATATTTACTTAACTTCGTTTTCTGCTTCAATCAATGAAAAATCTGCAAATTTTATAAAGGTACTTCTAATCATAGATAAAAGCATAAGCCTATTGTTTTTTATTTTTTTGTCTTCTACATTCACTTTAACGCTCTCAAAAAATTTCTCTAGATATATAGAAATTCTAGAAAAACTTTTCATTGCCTTTTCATATTCTTCATTCTTTATTAAACCATTTACTTCTTCAGAAAAGTTAACCTGCTTATTATATAAATTTTTTTCTTCTTCCATCTCAAGTAAGTTTTGATTAACTTTTATTCCAATAGGTGTATCTATTTTTTTTTCTTCTATACTTAAGATTCTTCTTACTCTTTTTAATATATTAAGAAAATCTTTTCCAGCCGCATCATTAATAAATTTATCTAATGCTTCAATTTTATTAAAATCATCTAATATATCAGAAAAATCAGATACATTATAGACAGCCTGTATACTAGTTTGGCTAAACCCTTTATCTTTCATAAAAACTTTTAACCTATCATAAATAAACTCTATATATGATTTTTGAGCTTCTTCTTGAGAAAGAATTAATTTTATACCTTGTTCTTTATAGGCCTCATAGGCATCTAATGCTAAAACTTTCATGGACATTCTAATTTTATTCTCTAATACAATTCTAATAATCCCTAAGCAAGACCTTCTTAAACCAAATGGATCTTTAGAACCTGTGGCTTTCATATCTATAGCAATAAAACCTATTAAACTATCCAACTTGTCAGAAAGAGATAATATTGAAGATTCCGAACTTGTTGGACAGCTATCAGATGGGCCTAATGGGGAATAATGTTCTTTAATAGACAAAATAACTTCTCTAGGCATTCCCTGAATTTCTGCATAAATACTTCCAATTCTTCCTTGTAATTCAGGCATTTCGTATACTATCTCACTACATAAATCTGCTTTACAAAGCATTGCTGCTTGAACAACTAAATTTTTATTAGCTTTAAATATGTCAGAATACTTTTCTGTTATAAAAGACATTCTTTGTACTTTTTTTTCCATACTGCCAAGAGATCGATGAAAAATAATATTTTTTAACTTTGCCGAAAGTTTTGTTAAACCATTTTTAACATCATTATCAAAGAAGAAACGAGCGTCGGATAATCTAGCTTTCAAAACACGCTCATTGCCTGAAATAATTTGGGAATTGTTATCAACAGGAATATTGGAAACAGCAAGAAAGTTTTTACTTAGAGTTTTGTCTACATTATACAAAGGGAAATATTTTTGCTGCTTGATCATAGTAAGTTCTAATATTGGTGCAGGCAAAGATAAATACTCTTTATCAAACTTCCCTATAAATAAATAGGGATATTCTATTATATTAGATACCTCTTCTAATAAAAATTTTTCAGGCTTAAAAACTAAACTATGCTTTTTAGCTAGTTCATTTCCACAACTCAATATTGTTTCTTGCCTTACTATTGGATCTATAATTACATTAGAATCTAATAATAATTGCACATATTCTTTTTTGTTTTTTACTATTATTTCCTTAGGGGAGACAAACCTATGCCCATAAGTTTTATTACCACTATAAATATTTTCAATATTAAAAATTATTGGTTTTTCATCAAAAACACATACTATTTTATGAAGAGGCCTAATCCATTTAAGGTTATTAGTTCCCCAACGCATGGATTTTTTCCAAGGGAAATTTAGGATTATATTTTTAATAGATTCTTCGATAATAACTGAGGCAGTTATACCTTTTTTTGTGTTTCTATAAAAATAAAAATTTCCTTTATCTGTTTCTATTTTACTTAATTCCTTAACAGCCACTCCTAGTCCTTTTGCAAAACCATTAATAGCCATTTCATTAGCATCTACTCTTGGACCTCTTTTATTAACCTCTGTATCAGAAGATTTTAAAGCTAGACCTTCCACACAAACTGTTAATCTCATAGGACTCCAAAATATTTCAGAATTATTGAAACTTAAGCCAGCTTCTAAAAAGGATTTGATAAGTAGGGTTTTAAAAGTATGTGCTGATGTTTCTTGCAACCCAGCAGGAATTTCTTCGGAATAAAGTTCAATTAATAATTCTGCCATTTTTTATTTCTCATCCAAATTATTTATATATAAATCTGCACAAGATTTAACCATAGCTCTGACTCTACTAATATAATCTGCTCTTTCATTTACTCCTATTACGCCGCTAGCATCTATAAGGTTAAAAATATGACTTGCTTTGATGCATTGCTCGTATGCTGGTAACACCAATTTATCTT
>CAWVYV010000055.1:0-6723 GCA_963934475.1 uncultured Alphaproteobacteria bacterium
GTTTCTATATCTTCTACTACTTTTCCAAAACCTGATAACCATTCTTCTATATCAGCTATTAAACCCTCTGGAAGATCTTGATGAACTCCTCCCACTCTATAGTAGGCAGCATGTAATCTGGACCCAGAGACCTGTTCATAAAAACCCATTAATTTTTCTCGCTCTTCAAAAAGCCATAGAAAAGGTGTAGTAGCTCCTAAATCTAATCCTTGAGCAGCAATTTGAAGAGAGTGATTTAAAACTCTTGTAATCTCATCAAATAGAACTCTAATAAATAATGCTCGTCTAGGAACTTTAATTTTTAATAGTTTTTCTGCAGACAAAACAAAAGCATGTTCCTGACACATAGGAGATACATAATCTAACCTATCAAAATAAGGAATGGCTTGTAGATATGTTTTATGCTCAATTAATTTTTCTGTTCCCCTATGTAATAGGCCAATATGAGGATCTGTTCTTTCAACAACTTCTCCATCCATTTCTAAAACTAAACGAAGAACACCATGAGCAGCAGGATGTTGGGGCCCAAAATTTAATGTCATATTTTTTAATTGAACATCTGTCATTTCTTTTTATCCGGATTTTTATCTAAATTATTATATTCTGGACCTTCCCACGGGCTCTCAAAATCAAAACTTCTAAAGTCTTGTACTAAGTCTACTTTTTCATTCACCACTCTTTTTTCTGCATCATCGTATCTAACTTGGGTAAATCCAGATAAAGGAAAGTCTTTTCTTAAAGGGTGACCTTCAAAACCATAATCTGTAAGGATACGCCTTAAGTCTGGATGATCAGAAAATATTACACCATATAAATCCCATACTTCTCTCTCATGCCAATTTGCAGCTTCAAATATTGAAACAATAGATGGAACCATATCTCCATCTTTTACGGATAATTTTACTCTAATCCTTTGATTTAAACTTAAACTCAACAAATGATATACTATTTCAAACCTTTCCAATCTATTTGGATAATCGACACCACAAATATCTATTAACTGTTTAAATTGAAAATCTTTATCCTCTTTTAAAAAATTTATTACCTTTATAAGGTTAGATTTGCTTATAACTATAGTTAGCTCATCTGATTTAATATAAGTCTCTAAGTCTCTTCCTCCAAATCTTTCAATTAAGATTTTTTGTATGTCCTTATGCCTTAGGTTATAATCATTTTGATATGTCTTATTCAATTTAATCTATACTCCAATAGCATTTTGACGTGTAATTTTTTTTTGTAACTGAATTATACCGTACAAAAGAGCCTCAGCAGTAGGAGGACAACCAGGCACATAGACATCTACAGGTACAATTCTGTCACATCCTCTTACTACTGAATAAGAATAGTGATAATAACCTCCTCCATTAGCGCAGCTACCCATTGATATAACCCATCTTGGCTCAGGCATTTGGTCATACACTTTTCTAAGAGCAGGAGCCATTTTATTAGTTAAGGTTCCTGCTACAATCATAACGTCTGACTGTCTTGGGCTTGGTCTAAATACTAAACCAAACCTATCTAAATCATATCTGCTTGCTCCAGCATGCATCATTTCAACAGCACAGCAAGCTAAACCAAATGACATTGGCCAAAGAGAACCTGTTCTTGCCCAAGTGAACAACTTATCTATTCTTGCGACAACAAAACCCTTATTTCTAACATCTGAAGCAGCAGATTCAAAAGCCGCTTTTCCTTGCATAAAATTAGATTTATTTTGAATTAATCCCATTCTAAAGCTCCTTTTTTCCACTCATAAATAAAACCAATAGTTAAAACAAACAAAAATATCATCATCGAGATGAATCCAAAAATACCTATATCTGATAGTGCAACTGCCCAAGGGAAAAGAAAAGCAACTTCTAAATCAAATATAATAAATAAAATTGCTACTAAATAGAATCTCACATCAAATTGAATTCTAGCGTCTTCAAATGGCTCAAAACCGCATTCATAAGGTGATAGTTTTTCAGAATCAGGAAGCTGCTTACCTATTAACCATGATGAAATAGCAAATAATACAGATAACCCTCCCGCAAATGCAATAAATATAGCTATAGGAAGATACTCAATATAGAGTGGTGTCATATAATACCTCGTACACAGTTTTGTGCAATTTACTATAAAAAAAAGATCTCATAATAATTAGCACCTATGTATATCTAATTTTCAATAAAGACAATCAATTTACAGAATAAATATACCAAATATTAAGTCTGTCACTAAAATGATTATCCGTAATTATAATTAATTACACACAAAAACCATAAATATTAATTTATTAAAACTTCATACAGTGTATACTATTATATCGGCTCAATAGATTATATTAAAATTATGTATTTTATCTTTATTAAAAACAAATACTTATTAAAAATAGTTTGGATTAGGCATGAATATTAAAAATATAGAAATATTATCATACACTATACCACTTAAAGAACCTGTTGAAGCATATGCAGCAGGCATAATGACAGGATTTGGTTTAGTAATAGTGAAGATAACAGATGAAAATGGTAATATTGGTCAAGGTTACACAACTATGCATAGTAAACAAGAATTAGCAATAGCAAGAATCATAGAAGATGTGTATAAACCAATACTAATAAAATCGGACTCTTCAAGAATTGAATACCTATGGGAGAAAATGTGGAAGCAAAGTCATTATGCAGGTAGAGGAGGCCCGGTAAGTTTTGCTATAGCTGCTGTAGATGCTGCTCTTTGGGATTTATTAGCAAAAAGAGTAAAACAACCCTTATGGAGGCTTTTAGGAGGCTATTCTCCTAAGGTTAAAGTATATGCAGGAAACATAGATTTAAACTTTTCTATTGAGAAGATATTAGATAACACCACTAAAAATATAGAAGACGGTTATAAAGCAATTAAAATGCGCTTAGGTAGAGAATCTCTTAAAGAAGACTTACAAAGAGTCGAAGCAGTTAGAAACCATATTGGAGATGATATAGAGCTTATGGCTGATGCCAATGAAGCTTGGAGAGTCGATCAAGCATTAAAAGCCTCCAATGAGCTTAGTAATTTTAACCTTACATGGCTTGAAGAGCCAATAACACCAGATGATTATAAAGGTTATGCATATTTAAAAAGTAATGGGAAAACTCCTATTGCAGCTGGAGAAAATCTTCATACTCTTCAAGAGTTTCAACTACTATTTCATTTTAATGGTGTTGATTTTCCTGAGCCTGACTATACAACATGTGGAGGATTTACACCCTTTATGAAAATAGCTAAACTTGCTGAGGCAAATAATCTACCTGTTATGTCTCATGGAGCACATGATGTTCATATTCAACTACTTTCAGCATGCCCTAATACCGCCTACATGGAAGTTCATGCGTTTGGTATAGAGGAATACATCTCTTATCCACTTATTATAAAGGATGGTCATGGTATTGCATCAGAGCGTCCAGGTATAGGGTTTGAATTTGATTTTGATAAACTGATACAATACAAAACAAATTAATTTGAATGGAATAATAATGAGAAATATAAAAGGAATGACTGCCTGGATAACAGGAGCAGGATCAGGAATTGGAGAAGGTGCTGCATTAGCTTTAGCTCAAGAGGGAGTGAAAGTTTTTCTAACAGGTAGAAGACACGAACCTCTCGAATTACTAGCAAAAAAAATACATAAACTAGGCGGATTTGCTGAAGTTGCACAAGGAGACGCTAAAGACAGGGATGGTATTCAGAAAATTGCTAATGATATTATTGAAAAACATGGCCAAATTGATTTGCTTTTTAATAACCATGGGATGAATATTAAAGAAAGGCATTGGAGCAATGCAAACCTAGATAGCTGGGATGAAGTCATAGATGTTAATGTTAAAGGTGTATATAACTGCACATATGCAGCTTTGGAGGTTATGAGACCAAAAAAAAGTGGTTTAATAATTACCACTGCTTCTATTGCTGGCTTATCCAATGCTATTTCTGAATTTAGTTTAGCTGGAGCGCCATATGCTGCATCAAAGCATGCTGTAATTTCACTTAATAATACTATGAATCTTCAAGAAAAAAATAATGGTATTCGAGGTTGTGTTATATGTCCTGGTGAAGTAGAAACCCCAATTTTAGATAACAGACCCATTCCTGTTTCTAAAGAAGATAGGAAAAAATTAATACAAACAGAAGATATTGGCGAAATAATAGTATTTATTTTAAAAATGCCTGAACGAGTGACATTAAATGAAATAATTATTACACCTACTCATAATAGAGAAATTAAACCAGAAGAAAAATAATAAAGGAAATATTTTACATGTACAAAGAAGAACATATAGAGGCAGCAAATGCACCAGAAGGTTTTAAGCTTTATGATTCCAGAGATGGGATGTTTACCGATAGAATTGGCCCTTACTTTATAAAAGGAAGTTATCCAGATGTTACTATGGGAATAAGAATATTAGACCATCATTCAAACTATAATGGGGTATCTCATGGTGGACTTCTTATGGCTTTTGTTGATAGTATAGGTGGGTATATAGCAGCTAAAGCAGGAGAAGGTCCGAGTGTAACTGCAAATTTTAATGCAAACTTTATGCGTCCGGCTCCAGTTGGTGCATGGGTAGAAGGAACTGGAAAAGCTCTAAAAGTAGGTAGAAAAGCAATTTTTATTAGAGTAGAGTTAACATTAGAAAAAAAATTAGTTTTTACTGCAGAAGGTATTTGGCAAAAAATAAATAGAGAAAAAGGAATACCTAAATCATGAAAATATTTTATACTGTTACATCTCCTATTGCTAGAAAATGTAGAATTATTGCTAGAGAACTTAACTTAATGGATAAAATTGATGAAGTAATTACAACCACAAGGTCTGAAGATGCTCTAATTATGCAAAACAACCCTAATGGAATGGTACCAACTTTAGAAACAGACGAAGGTTTTAACATCGTAGAATCAATGGCGATATGTAATTATTTGGAAAAACAGAGTAATAATAAAGAATTTATTCCTCAAAATTCAAAAGAATATTGGCAAATATATGCATTAGATTCAATTGCATCACAAACTTTTGAATCTATTGTTTCTAGAGCTAGAGAAAGAATCTATAAACCAGAAGAATTTCACTATCCAGCTGGAATCAAACATGAGCAAGGAAGAGCCCTAAGATCTCTTGTTTTATTAGAAAAAGAATCACATATTTTTATAGAATCTTATAATAAGCTTCATGTTACAATTGGCTTATGTTGTCTAGTTTTAGATAATGTATTTCCTGATGAAGAATGGAAGGAAAATAAACCAAACATAGTTAAAGTATATGAAAATTTTAAAAAACAAGATTCATTTATTGAAACTATTAAAAAAGATTAAATTTAGGGAGACATACTATTAAAAATAATGAAAAAATTTGCTTAATTGCTGGAGTTGGCCCTGGAACAGGTAAAGAGAGCGCTAAAAAATTTTCAGATAGTGGGTATAAAGTTGTAATGCTAGCTAGAAATATAGATTTTATTAATAGTTTAAAATCAGAAATACCCAACTCTTTTGCATATAAATGTGATGTTTCAAATATGGAGGAAATTAAAGATATATGCTCTAAAGTTATTCAAGAAGTAGGTAATCCAAATATATTTATACATAATGCTGTTGCTGGTGTTGCAGATGGTGGTTTAGCAGGAAGCTTTCTAGATGATAATCCTGATAAGTTAGATAGAAATTTTAATGTTAATACTAAATCATTACTTTATTTTGCTAGAGCTTTAGCACCTGCTATGATTGAAAATAAATCTGGATCCATAATTGTTACAGGAAACACATCTGCACTAAGAGGAAAACCAGCTTTTGTATATTTTGCTCCTACTAAAGCAGCTCAGAGAATTTTAGCTCAATCATTAGCAAGAGAATTGGGACCTAAAGGAGTCCATGTTGCATATATACTTGTTGATGCCGCAATAGATACTCCTAGAACAAGACCTATATTTGCAGCCGATAAAGAAGACGTTTTCTTTTGCAAGCCAAAAGATATAGCAAATGAAATTTTTCATATAGCACATCAAGCTAGGTCAGCATGGTCTTTTGATGTTGAAATAAGACCGGATATAGAAGCATGGTAAAAAATTCTAAACCTCTGTTAAGGATATTTTGCTACTTGCCAACACCCAGAATTTGGAAATCCACAATTGCAGCTAGATTTTTAGATATCAATATTGAGCTAAGAGGAACAAAACCTACTGAAGTAAAAGATTGGCTCTGGGATTTTGATGCAAGACCTTTAACAGACGAAGACAAAACTAGACTTGCTGATAAAACAACTACAGGTAAAACAGGATTTTCTATTAAACTATACAAAACTGATGCTTTTTTAGCGTCACAACCTTATGGAACAATTCCAGCTGCATTTAGTCCAGATGGGAAAATTGGTATTTTTGAGTCAAATAGTATAATGCGATTGGTTGCAAGACTTAAAACAAAAAATAATACTTTATATGGTTCAAACCCTTATGAAAGCTCTCGAATAGACAGCTTTCTTGATACCTCACTTATTTTTGCCCGATCTTCCCAAAAATATTTACTTTCTCTTAATAACAATTCAATCAACAAAACAATAAGAAACGAAGCTAAAGAAGCTTACATTACATATATGACGGGTATTGAAAATGCCCTTCGCGAAAATAAAAAATATGGTTTTATTACTTCTAAAAACATTACCTTAGCAGACATATGCTTTTTTTGTGAGTTTTCATTATTTTATAGAGAAATTATTCC
>CAWVYV010000056.1:0-6671 GCA_963934475.1 uncultured Alphaproteobacteria bacterium
AAAATTATATATTTTTAAATTATCAATATTAAATAAATCGGCCTTTAATTTTATTTGGCCTTTAATTGATGAATTTGGATTTAGGATAAAATAATTATAAATGTTTGTAACGTCACTAATTGATGAAACCTTAGAAATTAAATCAATATCTAAACTTATGTCATTATTAAGGTAATTAATATATATATCACCATTATATTTATAAGTAGAACTTTCAAAATCTATATTTTTAATAGTTAATTCATTATTTTTCATAAAAACATCAGAAATAAGATTAGCTTCTTCTATTATATTTTTTTTAGAACTTAATAATAAAAATTTGTTTAAATCATTAATTTTTAAATTAATTTTTCCATCATAACCAAATAAAGAAAAGTTTTTTAGGTTTAGAGACCCACCATAAATAACATTTAATCGATCAGTGTTTAATTTTAAATTACTTAATAAGGAATTTAAGTTTCCTTTAACAGTAGCTTCTATTTTACCTTTGCCAGCTAATATATTATGAAAATATTTTGGTAAATTATAAAAATTATAAAATTGTTCAAAATCATTGTGATTAAAATTAATTGCAAGGTCGTAAATTGCAGACTTAGAACTATAATCAATATTTCCAGTTAAATTTAAGTCACCCTTTGCAAAATTTGATATACTTAATTTCTCTACTTTTAGTGCATTATTTTTATATATACCTAATAACTTAATATTATTGTATTCACTTTTACTAAACAGGGCTTTAGCAAAATTAATATCAATATTTACTTCATCAAAAGTAACTATATCTAAACTATTATTTTTTGATTTATGTTCAGCCTGTTTGTTGTTTTCCAAATATGCATCCAGGTTAATTTTATCAATTTTCAAGCTTGCATATAAAGTATTTAAATCTGTATACCTTAATCTAACTTCTCCAGTTACTTTACTAGAATCAATATTACCATTAATTCCGATAAAGGATGCTCCACCATCCCTGATAACCACATTACTACTTAATTTAGTTTTTCTTAGTCTAGAGTCTGAAATGTTTTTTATATCTATTGAGAGCCATTTAGAAAATTGCCTTAAATTATCACTATTCATTTCAGATGACCCTTTAAACACTGAAAAATCATTATTTAAATTGCCCTTAAAACTTATCTTTGTGTTACCTGGAAAAATTCCTTTTCCAATATTTAAAATATAATTTTTTTCTTCTCTTTTAATATCTATGACCAAATCTCTAATTGGGTATTCTAAAAATTTTGCTGTGCCAATTGATAGCAACATAGTCCCTTCATATAAATCCCAAAAACTGTTTTTAGTTTTTAAACTTTGATTATTATCATTAGAGATCAAACCTCTTATATTGCCTACACTTTTACTGAACTCATCTAAATTAATATTATTTGAAGAAAGAATTAAATTAATTTTTGGTTTTTTTCCATTATTACCTGAGACTGTACCTGTAAAATTAAATGGCGCAGAATTTATAGATAAATTATATACTGAATATAATAAGTTGTTGTTTTGATAACTCAACGAAATCTCACTAAGAAGTTTAAATTTATTTTTTAATAAGTTTAAATACTTATAATCCTTAGATAATTTTCTTAATTCATCAGAATTTATTTCTAAAGTTCCTTCTAAAGCTGGGTAATTATTATTAAATTTAACATCGCCTTTTGTTAAAATTTTTATATTTTTATTAATTAAAGATAAAGAAGATTTCCATACTTTTTCTAGAGGTTTTTTTTGAGTAAAAGAAGAGTTTAAAGAAAAGTTTAAACCATCTATACCTACATTACCCTTTATTACTTTTGTATTGTTATTTTTTGTTATAAAAATATTTTTTAAGTTTATTTTATTGTCTTTATTATAAATAATATTACCTTTATTTATGGCATATTCATTTACTTGTATATTAGGATATTTTAGGTGATTAAATTTTTTATGAACCTCATTAAATTCATTAGTGTCTAACTCTAATTTATTTTGTTTTTTATAAAAAACCCAGTTTGGGTCCTTGTTAGGATAGTTTATTAAATTAACTGTTAAGTCTTCAAAAATAATTTTATCTATAACAATATTACCCTTAATCAGAGGCCATAAAGATAATTTTGCTACTATACTATCTGAATTAAAAAAATTACTTAGTACCCCATCATTATCATCTTTCAAACTAATCCTATAGATTTTAATTTGAGGAGAAGGATAAATACTTAATTCAATATCTCCTTGTATTTCTGCAATTTTCCCTGTTTCAGCTTCTAACATAGCTTTAATTTCAGGTTTCCATACCTTTAAATTAACTAACATTGGAGCTAGAATAACAAATCCAATAAGAATAATTATCAAAGATATAAAAATATATATTATATATTTTTTTATTGCCCCAAATTTAGAGTTATAAAAATCTTTTATAGTATTATTATTTTTATTAATTACTTTTTTTGGTGCTGGAGGTCTATCAGAGCGCCTAGCCTTAAGCATACTTAAGCATCCTATATAATTTTAAAAAATATCTTAAACATATTATCTTAAAATTATTTTTTATCAAAAACATTAATAAAAAAAGGCGTTACTAGATTTTAGTAGCGACTTTTTTTAAATAAATTTTCAGTTATTAATATGTAATATTTTAATGTATATTTGACCAATAACAAATTGATGTAATATAGTTATATCTATATTGGAAAAAATAAAATGATAAACAAGCTTAATAAATTTAATATTAATAAGCCTAATTTTAACCCTGCACTTTTAAGGTTACCCTTCATGGCTGGATTCGGAATTATTGCTTATATAATAATTTGGCCATTATTAGCTTTATCAGTCATACAGTTTGGCTTCCATTTATTTGAAGGTATACCCAATGCAAGATTAGTAAGTCTTTCAAATCAGTTTATAGTTTATCTATTACAAATATTTGATTATTTATCTTATAAGACAGATCAAAAACCTTTTCCATTTTCTTCATTACCGTCTAAGACGTCTAAGAATAGTATTAAAACAAAAACTAAGAAAAAAGCAAAAATTAAAACATAAGAATTATTCTAAATAATCTTCACTGCCATTATTTATTAATATTCTTTTTAATGCTTCAAAGTGTCTATATGCATTAGCAGAATCCCCTTTAGCTTCTTCTTTTACCTGATCAGATACTTTTTTTGCTATCTGGCCATTAATTATTTTTAGATTACCGCCTATAGACATTGATAAAATTTGTGCTCTACATGCTCTCTCTAAATAATATAAAGATTCCCAAGCTTCATAAACACTATTACCAGTAACAATAATTCCATGGTTAGCTAAAAACAATACATCTGCATCAACCATAGCTTTGCCTATGGGATGAGCAGTTTCTTCATCTAAAACTAAGCCTTCATACTCATCTAAATAACTAATATTATCATAAAACCTACAAGCATTTTGATCCGCCATTAACAACCTACCTTTGTCTTGCATAGTTATAGCTAAGGCAGATTCCATATGTGTATGCATTACACATTTATTTTTTGAACTAGATGTATGAACCGCACCATGGATTAAAAAAGCTGATGGTTCTGCATAACCATCACCAGAAATTTTTTTTCCTTTTCCGTCCACAATTAGTAAAGATGATGCTGTTACTTCTGACCAATGCATACCATATGGAATTAATAGATATTTATCTTCCTCACCTGGTAAAGATAAAGTCAAATGGTTATCTATACCTTCCGAAAAACCAAAATGATCTGCTAATCTGTATGCTGCAGAAAGATCTTGTCGCGCTTTAAGCTCACTATTTCTCATAAATTTTCCATTAATTAAAAGATATGATTTGCCTTACAGTATTTCCATCTGAAAGCTTATCAAAACCCTCGTTAACTTCATCTAAAGTTATATGGTCACTCATTAACCTATCTACAGGCAACCTTCCGGACCTATAGAGATCAATATATGCAGGAATATCTCTATCAGGAACACAACTTCCTAAAAAAGAGCCTTTAATAATTTTTTCATTAGCAACTAAATCAACATGTTTTATAGAAAAACTTTTATCAGGATGAGATAAACCTGAGGAGACTACTGTTCCTCCTCTTTTTAATGTTTTATATGCTAATTCCATAGCTTTTTCTGAACCTACACACTCAAATGAATAATGAACCCCACCTTTAGTAAACTTGTGAATATTATCTAATATATCGGGATCATCTGCTTTATAAACTTCATCTGCACCTAATTGTTTTGCTAAATCCAGTTTGTCTTGTAATAAATCTATACCAATAATTTTTGATGCTCCCGCCGCTTTTGCACCCATTAATGCTGCAAGCCCGGTACCACCTAAGCCAACAACAGCAACTGTAGAACCAACTTTAATATTAGCAGTATTAAATACTGCTCCTGCTCCAGTAATTACAGCACAGCCAAATAAAGCAGCTTCATCCAAAGGTAGGCTTTTATCTACTTTAACTAAAGATTTAGAAGAAACAACAGCATACTCAGCAAAACAAGAAACACCTACTTGATGGTTAATTAAATCCCCATTTAAACTAATCTTTTTTTCTCCTGACAACAATGTACCAGCACCATTTGCTGCTAAGCCGGGGTCACATAAAGCTGGTTTACCTTCTTTACAAGAAATACATTTTCCACAAGAAGGAACAAAAATAAAAACAACATGATCTCCTATTTCATAATCATCTACGCCTTCACCTAGCTCTTCTATTACTCCAGAACCTTCATGCCCTAATACCATTGGCATAGCTCTAGGCCTGTTTCCATTAACGACTGATAAATCTGAATGACATAAACCAGCCGCAGCAACCTTAACTAAAACTTCACCAAACCCAGGCGGATCTAATTCAATTTCTTCTACTTTAACTGGTTTACTTTTTGCAAAAGGTCTTGAAAGACCCATATCAAATAAAACAGCAGCACGACATTTAATTTTCTTTTGCATTAATGATCCTCCGTAAATAAAAAATTATATATTTAAAAAGTAAAAATTAAAAATGTTTTTTCTTTTCACATGAAAATAAATATATAATTAATGAAATTGATAATAAAATAGCGACAAATAAAAATGCAACTCTATAAGCTTCAGAAGATGCTCCTGCAGAATTACCTCCCATAACATAAATAATCTTTCCTGTGAGCCATTGAATTAAAAAAACACCTCCAAAATTAAAAAAATTTGCCGTAGATAATGCTCTACCCATATATTCTTTATCGAACAAAACTTGATAATGAGAAATCAAAGCCACACTAAAAGCACCAAAGAAACCAAGAATACAAAATAATATATATAAATATATACTTGCTGTATTAGTAATTATAGAAAGTACTACTAATGATAATATTACTCCAATAGCACCAAATATGACTACACTTTTATAGCTACCCAAAACACTAACTAATCTTCCAAAGAAGAAGGATCCAATATTCCAGCTTATAGCCATTAACATTAAAATTTGTCCTCTTTCTATAATATCTAAACCATGGCTATCTTTTAAATAAGGCGCTCCCCATAATCCTAGTATCACGACTAGTGAAGAATAACTCATTAATGACATTGGGATCATAAACTTAAAGTTTTTTTCTTTAAAAATTATTAATATATTTTTTAGAGTAATAGATTTATTTTCATTATTAAGAGCAATCCCATCTCTCGAATCTCTTATTACTAGATAATATAATATCATAACTAAAAAGGTGATTAGTGAAGCTATCCAAAAGGAAAGTTTCCATCCATATAACTCAGATATAAAAGATAAAGGTGAAGTAGCTAATAAACCACCAATACCACCTATGGCCAATATTAGTCCTGCTAATTTTGAAAAACTTCTTCTATCTGTCCACCTTGTAATTAAAACTAATGAACCCATTAGACAAATTGAGCAACCTAAACCCATAAAAACTCTTGCGACTAAAAGCTCATAAAATGAGTTAGATAAAGCAAATAATATTGAACCAATTACAGCAAAAATAATCGTAAATGTCATGACATTACGAGGTCCAAAACGATCAATTAAAATTCCAGCAGGTATTTGAAACAAAGCAAAAGAAAGAAAGAAGACCCCACCTAATAACCCCATATCATTAGGGTTAATATTAAAATCACTCATTAAACTAGGGGAAAGGACTCCAACGGAAGTTCTTAAAAACTGGCTTACTGTATAACCAGCGCATAAAACCAACATAATATAAAAAAATTGATATTTCTGTTTTTCCATAGAGTTTTATAACCATATATTTAATTAATGGATATATTTTATTTAAAAATTAAAAGTTTGTGCTATAATTTAAGTCTAGATATAAAATCTTTAAATATAATAGGTTATAATTATGTCAAAAAATTTAATATTAATTTCTATTTTAATTTCCTCAATTTCTTTTCATGTTTGTGCTAAAGAAACAAATGATTGGAAAAGTATTATTGATCCAATTACACAAAAAGATTGGACACTAGATAAAGCTTCACATTTACTTGAAAGAGCTGGTTTTGGAGGAACTCCTGAAGAAATAAAATTTATATATTCCCTTGGTCATATAAAAGCTGTTGAACATTTAGTATACTATGAAGAAATTTCAACAAACCATTTATTAAATTTCGAGGAATCAGATATTCATGATCCTGGATTAATAAATTTTCCTCCTAGCAGGCCTGCCACGACAAAATTAGCTAAAGAAACAGGAGAAGCCCTTGGAAT
>CAWVYV010000057.1:0-6585 GCA_963934475.1 uncultured Alphaproteobacteria bacterium
TAGCCCCTGAAAATTTATTAGAAGGAGGAGAAAAAATGATAAGCAGTATTCATAATATCCTAAATTCTTTCTCTTCTATAAATCACATTTTTAATTTAGGCCACGGAGTTATAAAAGAAACACCAATAGAGAATGTAGAGCTCTTAGTCAAAACTATAAAAACATGGAAAAAATGAAAAAAAAAATAGCAATAGTTCTTTTTAATTTGGGAGGGCCAGATCAATTATCTTCTGTTAAACCCTTTCTTTTTAATTTGTTCAATGATCCTGCTATAATAGGAGCTCCTAAAATAATAAGATATTTTTTAGCTAAACTAATATCTACAAAAAGAGAAAAAACAGCGCAAGAAATTTACTCTTTTATGGGAGGTAAATCTCCTATTTTAGAAGAGACGACTAATCAAGCAAAGATGTTACAAAAAAAGTTAGATAATGAAGACAATGAATATAAAGTTTTTATTTCTATGAGATATTGGAAACCATTTGTAGAAGATACAATAAAAAAAGTTATTAATTGGGACCCAAAAGAAGTGATACTTCTGCCCCTTTATCCTCAATTCTCCACTACTACCTCTGGATCTTCATTTTTGTCTTGGAAAAAGGCAGCAAGTAGAAATAATTATGATGTATCTACGAAAATAGTATGTTGTTATCCGGAAGATAAAAATTTTATTTTAGCACATACAAAAAACATAAAAAATATGCTAAACAAAATAAAAAATAAGATAGATAAAAAACAAAATATTAGGCTCTTATTTAGTGCACATGGCTTACCTGAAAAGATAATCAAAAAAGGGGATCCATATCAAAACCAAATAGAAAAAACAGTAAATAAAATTTTAGAAAATATAGATAACAAACTATTTAGTTATACTATTTGTTATCAAAGTAAAGTTGGCCCTTTAAAATGGATAGGTCCATCTACAGAAAGTGAAATAATAAAAGCTTCTAAGAAGAAAGAAACAATAGTATTGATCCCTATTGCCTTTGTGAGCGAACATTCTGAAACATTAGTTGAATTAGATATAGAATATAGAGAAGTTGCAATGTTAAATGGCTGTAAAAAGTATTATAGAGTACCTGCATTGGGAATAAGCAAAGACTTTATTAATGGGTTACATAATTTAATATTAAAACAAAGCAATAATACCATATTAAATAAAAAAATATGTGAGAATAAATTTAAAGAATGTTTTTATAAAACCTTTTGGGAAAATAAATGACTTTCTATTTATATATTAAAGCCTTTCATTTAATCTCAGTAATTTCTTGGATGGCGGGAATGCTTTATTTGCCTCGTTTATTTGTTTACCATGCAAATAAAAATAATTCTCAGGAGGTTAATGAAAATTTTATAATAATGGAAAAAAGATTATTAAGGTATATAATGAATCCTGCAATGATTTTAACATGGTTGTTTGGCTTAATTTTAATTTTACACCCTTTATCTACGGTTGACCAATCTAGCACGTGGTTCTCAATCAAACTTATTTTAGTTTTATTAATGTCGGGACTTCATGGATATTTTTCTTTTTGTAGAAAAAAACTTTTATACGATAATTCTTTTTGTAGCCCTAGGCACTTTAAATATTTAAATGAAGCCCCAACTATTTTACTGATTGCAATTGTAATTATGATAGTTGTGCGACCTTTTAATTAATTATGTTTTGACATTTAATAATAATTAATAATATTATCATGACATATGGTCCAAATAGCTAAGATCTCCAATTCTCATTTAAGCAAAATCTTTTAAAATAATTATCAAAAAATAAATAGGATTAATAATGCATCTTAAAGAACTTAAAAAAATGTTACCAGCAGACCTTATTCTTTTTGCGGAAGAAACAGGGGTAGAAAACTCTTCTAATAGAAGAAAGCAAGACCTAATGTTTTCCATATTAAAAATATTAGCGGATAAAGGCGAGGTTATTAATGGCGAAGGTGTTATAGAAACTCTTCCTGACGGATTTGGTTTTCTAAGAGCTCCAGAAAGTAATTATTTGCCAGGCCCAGACGATATATATGTTTCTCCTTCACAAGTAAGAAAATTTGGGCTGCGCACAGGTGATACTATAGAAGGGCAGATACGCCAACCAAAGGATGGAGAGAGATATTTTGCCTTACTTAAAATTGATAAAATAAATTTTGATACCCCCGATAAAGGCAGGCATAAAGTTCGTTTTGAGAATCTAACGCCTTTATACCCTGAAGATAGAATAAAACTAGAAATAGAAACAGATGCACCAGACAAAACAAAAGACAATTCTTGTAGAGTAATTGAGCTAGTAAGCCCATTAGGTAAGGGGCAAAGAGGATTGATTGTTGCTCCTCCTAGAACAGGAAAAACGGTATTATTGCAGAATATTGCAAATTCAATAGAAAAAAATCATCCAGAAATGTATATTTTAGTATTGTTAATTGATGAAAGGCCAGAAGAAGTTACAGATATGCAGCGCTCAGTTAAGGGAGAAGTTATTTCTTCTACTTTTGATGAGCCCGCTATGAGACATGTTCAGGTGGCAGAAATGGTTATCGCTAAAGCTAAAAGATTAGTAGAGCATGGTAGAGACGTGGTGATACTTTTGGATTCTATAACTAGATTAGGTAGAGCATATAATACAGTTGTACCATCTTCAGGAAAAGTATTAACGGGAGGTGTAGATGCCAATGCCCTACAAAAACCAAAAAGGTTTTTCGGGGCAGCGAGAAATATTGAACACGGAGGTTCATTGACTATTATTGCTTCGGCACTTATAGAAACAGGGTCTCGTATGGACGAGGTTATTTTCGAAGAATTTAAAGGAACGGGTAATTCTGAAATAGTCCTAGATCGTAAGCTAGCAGATAAAAGAACGTACCCAGCAATTGATATTGCGAAATCGGGAACAAGAAAAGAAGAGCTTTTAGTAGATAAAGGCGACTTGTCTAAAATGTGGATGCTTAGAAGAATACTTAGTCCTATGGGAATGAGTGATGCAATGGAATTCTTGATTGATAAATTAAAAACCACTAAGAATAATGATGAGTTTTTTGATAGTATGAATCAGTAGTTCATAAAGAAGAAAGGAATTTTAAAATCTTTCTTCTTTCTTTTGCGCTTAAAGAAAGAAACTTCTCTTTGGAACCGAGACCTTCGCCTCCATGCCAAAGTATGGCCTCTTCTATCGATTTTGCCCTTCCATCATGAAGAAACCTAGTATGCCTGTTTACAACTTTTACAAGGCCTATTCCCCATAAAGGAGGAGTTTTCCATTCTCTACTTTTAACTTTTCCTTCCTGAAGTCCGTCATCTAATTCGGGCCCCATATTATGCAATAAAAAATCACTATAGGGTTTTATAACCCTATTGCTCAGTTCTTCGTGATCTTTGTGTTTCCCGGTAATATATGTTGAAACATGGCAGTTTTCACAGCCAATTTTCTTAAATAGGTTGCTTCCCGCAATCACCTCTTTGTCGTTAACGTCACGTTGTCTTGGAACGGCCAGTGTCTGCATATATACTTGTAACATATTAATTTGCTTTTGAGATATCTCAGGAGTTCCTCCATTAATTTGCTTGGAACATTCCTTTTGTATATGCATACAGTTCAATTTAGGAAAAATTGAGGAAGTTAACCCCATATCTTCAGACGCGGCACCAGCTATATGATGCAGTAATGTTCCTCGAGTTGCTTTCCAACCAAACCGCCCTAAAACTTTTTTATTTGAAGGGACATCAATTATAAAGTTGGCTTTGCCTGAAATGCCATCATTATTTGTATCTAGTATGTCTTGGTTTTTAATTATATCTTCTTGTTTTATAGCTTCTATCAACCCTAATCCAAATACAGCTGGTGCCACCCTTCCCGAATAATTCGTATTAGTGTTTAATGGACCAAAGGATAGCGAATGAAAATGGTAATGTGGAACTGATAGTTCTGCTTTACTTTTATCTTTATAAAAGATTTCTCTTTGAGAGTAGCTTATTGTTGCCTTTCCTTCATAGGGAACTCCTAAAATAGCTTTATCATTTAATTGATAGCCATAATTTGGATCAGGCAATACCTTATTATTTTTATTCATGCTTAACTTTATAACCATTGATCTAAATTTAGACCCTTCTTCTGGAGGCCTTCCTCTGCCATCTTTAACATGACAACCAGAACAGCTTACACGATTGAAAACAGGGCCTAGGCCATCTAGGCTTTTTACGGAACTAGGAGCCGGAGTCCAAGTACGCCGAAAGAGATGTCTTCCTCCTGTGAATTGGCGCATTTTCTTTAGACTTAATGAAGGGATAGGTGCGGCAAATGATTCTCTAGTTTCCCTGTTTACCGATATTTCCGTATCCATTAAAGGTAAAGGCTCTTTACTGTTTAAAGTATTAGTTAAAAACATTAATACGGAAAGAAAGAGAAAAAGTGTTAATACATATTTATTTACTCGGCGATAGTTACATTCCAATTTAAGCCATTTCCTGCTAGTTTTATTTTTTCTGCAATAGCTAATAAGTTACTTATAGTTTCTTCTGCAGCCATTCTGCCTAAACCATTTTCAGGCTCAGAAAGCATTTTGTCAAAGGGAATTGTAATATTTTCTATAGAATTTGAAGTTTTTTCTAATAGTTCAATTATAGCTTTATCTAATGCAGGGTTCTTTTCTGCAACCACTTGAGATATTGATGGACTAAACTTTTTAGAATTAAGCCCAATTCCCAAATACACATTTCTTATACCATTAAAATTTGCTCTAATATCATGGTGTGTTTGATCACTAAAACATGAATGCTCATCTTCTGGGTCTCCTGAATCAAGGGCTGTAGCAATTCTCTCTGAGGAGAGTTCAAAACCTGCAAGAGTTGCAATGCCAGTTAATATTGCCCCTCCAGGATCAGCCTTTTCTAAAAAGCTTGCTCTTCCTTTGCCATTATATGACCATTGTATATTTAACCAATTAATGTGTTCTAAAAGTAAATTACTTGCTTCTTTAAGGTATGCTCTGCGCCTTTCCTTTATAACACCAGAACCTGCATAGTCACTAGCTTTACGAGTACCGGGGCTTTCTATAGAGCTATCTTGCCCCCAGAGTAAAAATTCTATAGCGTGCCAACCAGTTGATACATCCGCGTCATCTTCTGACATATTAGAAGCAATAATAGTATTTGCATTTATTTCATAAGATAAGTTACTTATTATTCCAGAGCTATCGTTACCCATAACGTAATCAATGTATGCCTCATTTAAAGGCCATGCATTTATAAGTCCTTCAGGACCTTCTTCCCCGTATTGATTGATGCCATCTATTGGCCCACCATAAAAGCGGAAAGCTTCTGTAATACCATAAACTTTTCTTGCCTTTATCCATTTATCTTTAACATATTGTAGGTTTTCTTCTGTAGGGTATTTCAAAAACATATTTATAGACTTATGCATATTATTTGTTTCTATATACACTTCATCATAATAATGACTAACTAAGTTTGCATAGCTTTGCGCAAGAGCATTTGTTTTTTCATTACTACCAGCAGTTGAACTGTAACTAAAAAACAAAACCACTATAAAAAATTTTAAAAAAACTAAAAGTTTAACAGCATTCATTTTTCTTTAACTCCTAAGGTTAAAAACATGTCCACTATAGCTATATATGAGACTAATTCGCATTGTCAATGTAAAAATACGCATGAAAACAGCAGAAGACTATAAGAAAATAGTTGCATAAATAACACAGTATTTTTTTTAAATCCAATGTAACACTTATGCGCGTGTTGACAATGAGAATCGTTCTCATTATTAGTATTGGTGCAACTAATACTGATTCTCATTCTCATATAATGGCAGTTAGATCTAGTATATTGGGATAGTTGGTTTAATTTAGTTTAATTTTTTAAGGAGTCTAATCGTGAACAAATATTTTAAAACCGCAGTCTTTGCTTTAGCAGCAATGTTTACATTTAGTGTAAGCGCTGATGAAGTAAGTGATTTAAAAGATATGATGAAAGAGCTACAGGCAAGAATTGATGCTGTAGAAAAGAAATCAGATGAAACAGCAGAAATTGCAGATGCAGCAGTAATGGCGGCTGAAGAAGGTGGCACTATGGGTTGGTGGACTAATACTTCTATAGGCGGCTATGGTGAATTACATTATGGAAACAGCGAAGGGGCAGGAGAAATAGATTTTCATAGATATGTTCTATTTATAAACCATGAGTTTAATGATATTTTAAGTTTCAACTCTGAGTTTGAATTAGAGCATGCTATTGCTGGAGAAGGCAAGGTCGGCGAAGTAGAATTAGAGCAAGCTTATTTAGAGCATAATTGGAAACAATTCGGTCTTGATAATACTTCAGCTAAATATGGTGTATTTTTAATTCCATGCGGGATTACAAATGAAACTCATGAGCCTAATACTTTTTATGGTGTAGAGAGAAATACAGTGGAAAAAGAGATCTGCTCTAATACTCGTTGGGAAGGCGGTGTTCAGTTGAAACATATAATTCCTTCACAAGACCTTACAATTATTGCAGGTGTTCATTCGCCTTTAACTACTAAGAATGGAGACATCAGAGGCGGCAGACAAAAAGTAGGCGAAGCGACTATGAATGTAC
>CAWVYV010000058.1:0-6331 GCA_963934475.1 uncultured Alphaproteobacteria bacterium
TTATAATGTAAAAACAATGTTGCAATAATACAACAATAAGCCTGGCAATAAATATGCCAGGCTTATTGTAAGTTATCTGTAAACACATCTATTCCCGCACAGCCTGAAATAGGAAGGCTTCTTAATCGGGCAATATTTTTGTTATTGATGCCTCCAAGGGCAATCACATCTTTTTTAAATAATCTTGCTAATAACCCTAGTTTAATTATTCCTAGGTGTTGTTTAGATTTATGGGAGGAGCTTGGAAAAACAGAAGAAATAAACACTAGATCTGCTTTTACATTTATGCTTTTTCTTATATCCCTACCTGTATGAACAGAAATGGAAACCATTTTATGTATTTTATTGTTGCAATTCAGCCATTTTGGAAGGTGATTTCCATCTACATTTAGATTTCTTCTATATTTTCCAGATATTAAAACAGTGAGATTTTTTCTTTTTTTTATATTTAAAATATTTCTTATAATAGTTTCTTTATTTTTTGAGTTGTAGTGCCTAATTACAACACCAGATTTTGTGGGCAGGCTTTTTGTCAGTTTAACGGGTTTTGATGTCTTAATTGAATCAGTGAACATCCAGATATAAGGAAGCTTTTGTTTATTATTACCTTTTAAGATTTTACTCCTTCCTTTATTGAAAGAAATAGATCTAGCTATATTTATAAAATTATTTTTAATCATTTCTTTAATTTATAATATGTTTAATAATAACCCTAATAATAATCTTCTTACACAGAAAGATTTATAAATGACTCTCAAGAATAATAATATTATAAACAACCTAAATACAATTAAAAAAGAAATCTATATTGCATGTAAGGCATCTCAAAGAAAAGTAGATAGTATAAATTTAGTAGCTGTTTCAAAAACTATGGAAGCTGATCGCATTTGTGAGGCTGCAAAGTATGGACAAATTTCTTTCGGAGAGAATAAAGTTCAGGAAGCCGAAAAAAAATGGCTAAATATTAAAAAACAATATCCTA
The DNA here is from genome assembly GCA_963934475.1 of uncultured Alphaproteobacteria bacterium. Lineage (GTDB taxonomy): Bacteria > Pseudomonadota > Alphaproteobacteria > TMED109 > TMED109 > TMED109. The sequence goes on from CAWVYV010000058.1 coordinate 983, forward strand.
ATACGCGGCTTCATATGATAGGGCCTCTTCAATCCAACAAAGTTAAAGATGCTATTCAGTTATTTGATGTAATAGAAACTGTCGATAGAGAAAAAATAGTATTAGAGTTAAAAAAAAATATGGATATTAAAAAGGATCAATCTTTTCCTGAACTTTATGTCCAGGTAAACATAGGGGAAGAAAAACAAAAAAATGGATGCCTTCCTATTGCTGCCAAGGCATTTATTAATGATTGTGTTTCTTATGGTTTAAATATTACAGGAGTAATGGGTATTCCTCCATTAAATGAGGAACCTGCCCCATATTTTGCCTTACTAACAAAAATAGCTAAAGAGTCTTGCCTTAATAATATTAGTATGGGCATGAGTAATGATTTTGAGAAAGCAATATATTTAGGAGCAACTTCAATAAGAGTGGGCACTAAAATTTTTGGTGAACGTGAAGTCATCAAAAGTTAGTTTATAAATTATGAAAAAACCTTTTTTTAATATTATATGTTGTAGTGCTGATAGCACAATAAATGAGGCACTTGGATCACTTATAACAGCGCTTAATTACAACCCTATTCTTTTAGATAATTATGAAGCAATAATAGAAAAAATAAGAAAAGAAGAAATCACAGCTATTTTGGTAGATGAGAGTATTAATCATGAAGGAGAAAAAGGCCATATTTATAACATATTTAAAAATTATAGATATAAGGTTCCAATAATATTTCTTTTAGAAACAGTAAATGGTATACAAGAGTATCATCCTTATAAACAATATCTAAAAAAACCGATTAATGTTATTACTTTAAAGAATTACTTATCTCCTTATTTACAGGACAAAAATCTAATTAAAACTAGCCCAATTTTAAAAATAGGCAATTTCGATTTTGATAAAAATTTAAATTATCTAATAGATGAGAAGAAAAATAAAATAGAACTTACGCATTTAGAATCCCTCCTACTATTAACTTTTTTTGAAAACCTCAATAAAGTTTTAAGTGAAGAGTTCTTATTGAAAAATGTCTGGGGATATTCTGCAGGTGCTAATTCTAATACTATAAAAACCCACATATGGAGGTTGAGAAAAAAAATCTCTAAGAAAAGCAGCGCTAGATTTTATTTAGAAACGACTAATAAAGGCTATATTTTTAAAAACTAAAATTATTTTTTAAAACTTAATCTCTATATTTTTTTCTTCGAATTATTTGTGTTTTATTAAATGGGCTTGCCCAAACATTTCCCTCGGCCCTATTTTTTTCCGATAATTTAAAAATCTTTTCATTTACTATTTTTTTATTAAAAGATAGTTCCTCTATAATTTTTATCTGAGTACCTTGATTTTCTTTATTAAAAATTGTCCACCCATTAATTTTGAAAGGGTTGGTAGAAGTGTGAAGTATCATAGGGGCCAGTAATTGTTTGTCGTCATTTTTTAACGAAATTTCATAGAAAATATTACGTATTCCTTTTATTTGTATTACTTTAGTATTAGTAATAATGCCATTAGCATCAGAGTGGTTTATATTCGAGCTAAATTGCAAATTATTTTTTGTTAGTATATTCCATGGGCCGTCATTAGGTAAACTTGTTATAATATCATCTGTAGCTTTATAAAGTATTAGATAATGAGCATTAGAAATTATTATTAAGTCATTATTTCCCTGATATTCTATTCTCAATTTATTAGGCTTTTCTATTTGCATCCACCCTATTTTCTTCTCTTCATTTGGTGAATACTGTTCAAATATAAAAGACATATTTTTAATAGTATTTAAATAGTCCTCTAGTATTCTTATATTATGACTTATATCTTCAGTTTTACTTGAAGAGCTATACATGAGAAATATTAGTATAATATAAATTAGTTTATATCTATGCATTATAAAAACCTATAATTTTATTTCCTATTAAGAAGAACTTCACGTTTACCAGTTTGACTTGCAGCAGAAATCATATTCTCTGCTTCCATAACATCAATAATTCTAGCTGCTCTATTATAACCAATTTGTAAGTGTCGTTGTAGAAAACTAGTTGATGCTTTTTGTTCCCTAGAAATTAGGTCCACAGCTTGATCAAATAAAGGGTCTTTAGGCTTTTCTTCACTACTATTAAAAGAGTCCTCTTCTACTTCTTCAGTAATTTCAAAAATATACTCTGGTGTTCCATTATTTCTTAAAAAAGAGGCAACTTTTTCTACTTCTTGATCAGTAACAAATGGCCCATGAATTCTTTGCACTTGACTAGCTGACTCCATAAAAAGCATATCCCCTTTTCCTAATAACTGTTCGGCTCCTTGTTCTCCTAATATTGTTCTGCTATCAATTTTACTTGTAACTTGAAAGCTTATACGAGTAGGTAAATTGGCTTTTATCGTTCCCGTAATTACATCTACAGAAGGCCTTTGTGTTGCAACAATTAAATGAATACCAGCAGCTCTTGCCTTTTGCGCTAATGCTTGAATAGCCATTTCTATATCTCTACCTGCAGATAGCATTAAATCAGCTACTTCATCAATCACTATAACTATATTTGGAAGGATTTCAGAAGCCAGTTCATGCTTTTCTGTTATAGGCTGCCCATTATCAGGATCAAAACCAGTTTGAAATGTTTTTGTTAAAACCTGGCCTTTTTCCTGGATTTTAAGAATTTTATTATTATAACTGTGTATACTCCTTACGCCTAGTTCTGACATTAAGCGATACCTATTATTCATTTCTTTAATCGCCCATTTTAATGCAACTACTGCTTTTCTAGGTTCAGTTACCACAGGATGTAAAAGATGAGGAATATCTTCATAAACAGATAATTCTAACATTTTGGGGTCTATCATAATAAATTTTAATTTTTTTGGATCTAATGTATATAATAAGGACATGATCATAGCGTTTACAGCAACAGATTTTCCGGAACCAGTTGTACCGGCCACTAACAAATGAGGCATTTTAGCTAAATCAGTTATGACAGGGTTTCCTGCAATATTTTTACCTAATGCCAGAGGTAATTCATATTTTTCTTCAAATACTTTTGAACTAAGTAATTCTCTTAAAAAAACAATTTCTCGGTCTTCATTAGGAAGCTCTATTCCAATTGCATTTCTTCCTGGAACGACTGCAACTCTAGCAGAAAGTGCACTCATAGATCGGGCAATATCATCGGATAAACCTATTACTCTGCTAGATCGAACACCTGGAGCAGGCTCTAATTCATACCTAGTAACTACAGGGCCAGATTGTACTCTTCCAATTTCCCCTCTAATTCCAAAGTCATCTAAAACATTTTCCAACATTCTCGCTGTGTTTTCTAACTGCTCTTCATTACTTTTAAATTGTTTTTTTATTGAGGGTTCTACTAAAAGGTCTAGATGAGGTAATGCAAATAAGTTATTTTCTTTAAAGTCTAAACCTAATTCTTTCTGTCTTTCTTTTTCTGCTCTTTTACCTATATTAGAAGTTTGTTTTTTAGAAAAACTTTTTCTGTTAATGGTTTTTTTTGTAGTTTTGATCGCATTTATTTTTTTATGTAGTACTAACGATATTATAGTTTTGCTAAAATAGAATAAAGCTTTAATAAAATTAGTAGTTATTATGGAACTTATTTTTATAATAATAAGTATAGCTTTATTGTAGGTCTTAAATTTACCATCTACCGAAAGTAAAATAATTAAGGAGCCTATAAATATACTGGCTATATTAATTATAATTGATTTTTTATCAGTAGAGAAAAATTGTTCAAACCATAATAATAATTTATATGACAAAAGACTTAATTGTCCGGCATCTTGACCAAGGTTTTTTAATCCCCCACAAATAAAACAAGTGCCTATAAAAATGAATATTATCTTAATAACTAAATGCTTTATTTTTTCTGCTTTTAATATTCTATAACCCAATATTAGAAAAGGAATAGGTATGATCCAACTAATTTTTCCTGCCCAATAAACAAGAACTCCATTTATCCAAGACCCAACAATCAATAAAGAATTTATATTTTCTTTAGGAGATGATATATAAGGGTTCCCATAATCCTGAAAATCAAAATAATATAAACTAGAGTATAAATAGAAAGAAAAAATTATAAAAAACAATCCTAGCGATTGATAAGCTTTGTTTTTTAGCCAACTAAAAAAAAGACTATTTTTATCGGGAGAAACATTTTTATTTGAAGTTTTCATTATGAATAATTACTCAGTAATTTATACATGCTCTGCAGAGAAGAATTTGTTTCTATTATACTCCCAACTAATGCAACACGAATATATGCCTCCGAGGTTTTTGCTTTAGATAAATAGGAACCTGGCATAACTTTTATTCCCTCTTTCCTCCATAATTCTTGTGTAATTTTTTCACCATTGCCAACATTTAACCATAAATAAAAGCCACCATCAGGTATATAAAATCCATAATCTTCTTTAAAGATAGTTTTTGCTATTTCAAATTTTTTCTTATATTTCTTTCGGTTTTTTTCAGCATGACTATCATCATCCCACAGGGCTGTTGCGGCTTCTTGAATAGGTATAGGCTGTTGTCCAGCACAATAATGTCGTAGCTTCTTGAAGTTAGTAATAATATTTTTGTCCCCAACGGCAAAACCGGAACGAAACCCCGGCAGATTGGATCTTTTGGATAAAGAATGAAAACTTATGATATTAGAAATATCAGTATTTAATTTTTCGCAAGCTTCTAATACTCCCATAGGAGGGTTATCTGGATATATATCAGTGTAGCATTCATCAACAATTAAAGTGGCATTATTATTTCTGGCTAGAAAAATTAAATCTTTCCAATCTTTTAGTTTTAAAGAGACCCCTTCTGGATTAGAAGGAGAGCAAACATATATTAATGAAGTTCTGCTTAGTATTTTTTTGCTGACATTAGAAAAAGCCGGAATAAAATTATTCTTTTTCAAAGAGCTAACAAAAATAGGGTCTGCGCCACTTATTCTAGAGGCCCCAGCATAAACTTGATAAAAGGGGTCAGGAATTAGAATGGCAGGTTTTAAATTATTTTTTTTACTTGGGTTAAGAGCTAAGGCGATATTAAACAGCCCTTCTCTAGTACCAGCTAATTGAACAATATTGTCCTTATAATTTACCATGTCTTTAGTTAGCTTAAACCTTCTTTTAATCCAGTTTATTGAGGCAATATTTAATTTATCCATACCAAGTGTAGGAGGATATTTGCTCCACTTAATATAATTCTTATTGATTATCTCTTTGACAAATTTAGGTGGGGTATGTTGGGGTTCACCAATAGAAAGAATAAACTCTTTCTTGCCTTTTGGAGCTTCTATTTCTTTTAATAAATTATTCAGCCTTTGGAATGGATAGTCATTTAGCAATTCAAGGTTTTCATTAAATTTA
>CAWVYV010000059.1:0-6204 GCA_963934475.1 uncultured Alphaproteobacteria bacterium
TAATACATAAAAATATAAAATATATAATTTATAATAAAATAAAGCACTTAATTTGATTAATAATAATTTTAAAATTACAACCAAACATAGTGCACCCTCAGATAGTTTTGTCTCCCATATTAAAAAAAATGATTTTCATATAATAATGTCACTATTCTCAAGAATGCTAAACTCAAATCATTGGAAAGATTATAGTTTCACCTCTGAAAAAAATAAAATTATATTCTGTTTTTATAAAAATTCTTTTGAAACGCCTATATACAAGATAATATATGAAAAAAAACATATTAACCATAAACTATGGCTTGCTTTCCACCAAAACACTTTAGTAAGAACTTCTGATTCATTAGAAAAAATTATAAAATGGATAGAATCTCGCTACTTAAAAAAAGTAAAATAAATATTATTCTATTTACAATTTAAAGACATTAAAATACTAGAATTATCTTCTTTTTCTTCAGTTATTATTCCCCCTAAAATAGAACCGGCACTTATTTTACCTAAAAGCCTTCTCCCACAAAAAAATATGTCTTCAAAAGAAGCCTGAGATATATTAATATTATTAAAATCAATATTAGATAGATTACTTGATATAAACTTTGTATTTTTTATAGATGCATCAGTAAAGATTGCATTAGATAAATTTGCACCTGTAAAATCTGTGTTATTTAAATTTGCACCAGAAAAATTTACACCCTTTAAATTTGCACCAGAAAAATTTGCACCTGTAAAATCTGAATTACTAAAATTACTATTAGATAAATTTGCACCTGTAAAATTTATTAATTTCATATTGGCATTTATTGCTTCACCATTAGTAAATTCTACTGCTTGCATATTAGCTCCTCTAAAATCAGCATTATTTAGCTTAGCTTTTATTAAAGACGCACCAGATAAGTTGGAAGCCGTTACTCGTGCCTTTTCAAAGTTTGTATTATTTAAATTTGCAGCCTGCAATTGCCCTACAATTAATACTGTTTCAGTAAAGTTAACACCTGATAAGTTAGCACCTTGTAAAGTACTTTTAGTTAGGTTGGTTTTAGTGAAGTCAGATTGACTAAGATTTGCACGCAAAAACTTAGCTCCTTTGAGCTCTATATTTGAAAAGTCGCATTCTATACATTCATTAGTATTAATAAGTTTATTCAAAAGAACTTCTGAATCAGAAAAAGCAATTGTATTAATAAAAAAAACTAATATAAAAATATAATATTTTTGCATATTTACTATCCTCCCATGGTTATTCTATAATAAGTATATTATAATTTGATTGAAAAGGTAATAATTATGTCAAAAATAGGGATTATTTTATGTATTCTTATAGTTATACTTATTAGTGTAAGGTATTTTGATCCTTTTGATAAAGGTCAAGCTGAATGGGAAAAATGTAAGGAAAATTTACTAATACAAGTAATATCTAATAAGTGTACTCCTACATAATTATATAAAATTAATATCCAGTCCAAGCATTTTAATATTTTTTTCTAAACTTAACCTTTTTTTTGAAGCTTTTATTTTAATTCCTACTAAATCTTTATAATTTTTTTTTGCTTGTACAAATGTAATATTTGCATTTTCACACATTACAGTATGGCAATTATCCTCAAATATTAATTCACTATCCAAAACCTCAGACCATAAAATACTTAGCTTTTTAGGGTCCTCTGCAGCAATTGTAGCTCCTACAATACCCTTCACATAGTCTTCATGTATTTTTTTCTTCCAATTTTCTCCCGCTGGAGGCCAATCTGCATATTTTTCTGTGTAATTCGTATTAGGAACTGAATCTATTTCTAATAAAGCTCCAGGCAAATCTTTTGGATGAAACTGATTATTAATAAATTTACCTTTATTTTCAAATGCATTTAATGATCTAATACCCATGCTTTCTATAAATTTTCTTCTTTCTATAGAGTTTTCACACTGAAAAATAACCATATATCCGGCAGGGCCATTTTTCTTATCTATGAATCTCCCTGCAGTTGTTTCAGAAATATATGGAGAGACTACTTCTAAAAATTCTCCTCCTATTGGACATACTATATTATTTAAACCATACCTTTCTACTTCCTCATCTCTATATGCTACCTCAACCTTTAATTCTTCATTAATAATTCTCTCAGCCTTATTTAAATTATAGCTAGCAATAGCAATTTGTCTTAATCTCATAATTAATCCTTTATAATATTATTCTAAAAAAACATGTTAAGTTTTACTTTAACTATGGTAAATAGAAATCTAAATCCTTACAATTAAAATAAGATGAGAATTTAATGAAAAAACCGATTTTAGAAAAAATTAAAAAAATTAAAAGTTGTCATGGTATCAAATGGCAAGATAATTATAGCTGGATACACCAAAAAAATATTCTTGAAGTTCTAAAAGATGGTTCAAAACTTGACAAAAAAGTAAGAGAATACTTGGAAGCAGAAAATCAATACACAGACTTTCATCTTAAAAATGTAAAACCACTACAAAAAACGCTATTTAAAGAAATAAAGGGAAGAATAAAACTAGATAATGTGGGCTTACCTTTTAAAGACGATGATTATGAATACTGGACAAAAACTAAAAAATCAGGAAATTATTCTATAAAACTGAGAAAGAAAATCAATTCACAAAAAACGGAAGTATATTGGGATGGTAATAAAGAACACAAATTATCAAACTCTGAGTATTTTGGAATAGGCGACCTAGCCGTTAGTTATAATGATAAATTATTAGGTTACTCTTTAGACCTTAAAGGTTCAGAATACTACACAATATATATAAGGCAAATATCCAATAATACACTTATGACTTCTAAAATTAAGGACACCTCGGGAAATATTTTATTTAGCCTGGATGACCAATATATTTTTTATTCAAAACTAGATGATAATCATAGACCTAAAAAAATATTTAGACATGAAATAGGCACTTCTATTAAAAATGATGTTCTAATTTTCGAAGAAAAAAATGATCGTTTTACAGTTGGTATAGATATAACTTCAGATGAAAAATATTTCATAATTTCTTCTGGAGATCATACTACATCAGAAATATATTATTTTTTAACAAATGATAGCTCTCCTAAACCAAAATTATTTCAAAAAGCTAAAGAAGGAATTATTTATTCTATAAATTCTTGGGAAAAATATTTTTATATTCATACTAATGATAAAGCCGAAGACTTTAAAATTTGCAAATGTCTACATACTAAAACTAGTGATTGGATAGATGTTGTTCCAGCTAAGGATGAAGTATTAGTTGGAGGGTTTACAATGCTAAATAATTGGATGATTAGATCAGAAACAATTAATGCTATCCCTAAAATTTTTGTTAAAAATTTATTAAATAATAAAGAAGAAGAATTAATTTTTACTGATGAAGAAATATATAGCCCTGGCATTTCATTAAAACAAAAAAATAGAAATACTGATGAAATTCTTATTTCATATAATTCTCCAAAAACACCGGAAAGAGTCTATTCATATAATCTAAAAAACAAGAATAAAAAACTTATTAAAGAACAAGAAATACCATCTGGTCATAACCGAAATGACTATATCGTTGAAAGGCTAGAATGCATCTCTCATGATGGAAGAAAAGTACCCTTAACTATTACTCGTCATAAAGATAGTAAATTAGATGGATCATCTAATGTCTTATTATACGGTTATGGTTCTTACGGAAGCTCTATGGGAACAGGCTTCTCTTCCACTAGGTTGAGTCTCGTTAATAGAGATATTATATGGGTAACAGCGCATATTAGAGGAGGCATGGAAAAAGGAATGAAATGGTGGCAAGAAGGAAAAATGCTTAATAAAAAAAATACTTTTAACGATTATATTGCTGTTGCAAATTATTTAATTAAAAATAATTACACATCAAAGAAAAAAATTATCGGTATGGGAGGAAGTGCTGGTGGCCTCTTAATGGGCGCAGTTGTTAACCAATCTCCAGATTTATTTTTAGGCATTATTATGGCTGTACCTTTTGTTGATTCTTTAACTACAAATTTAGACCACTCTCTCCCACTTACAATTGGTGAGTTTAAAGAGTTTGGAAATGCAAAAAAATATAAAAATCATTTTAACTATATATTTTCTTATGCTCCATATAATAATATAAAAAAAATGGAATACCCACATATGTTAATTACTACTAGCTTATCTGATAATAGAGTATTATTTGATGAGCCTGCAAAATATACAGCAAAATTAAGAGACTTTAAAACTGATAATAATATCTTATTACTTAAAACAGAAATGGAAGCAGGTCATGGAGGAAAGTCAGGAAGAGATGGTCAACTAGAAGAAATTGCTCTTGATTATGCTTTTGCTATAGGCCTTACTAAAAATATTTTATAACTTCAATGCACTAAAAAAAAGAAACATTTCTTTGGCTAAAACTTCAGGGTTTTCAAACGCTGCAAAATGCCCCCCTTGTTCCATTTTTGACCAACGCCTAATATCTATATATGTTTTTTCTGCTAGACTTTTTTTTGGCTTCAACATTTCTTTTGGAAATTCACAATAACCAACAGGAATATTAATAGTTTTACTATTAGGTACAAACCAAGGCCTTCTGTTTCTTGCATAGTATGGCCAAAAAGATGAACCTATTGCACCACTAAACCAATAAAGACATATATTAGAGAGCATTTTATCGAAACTAATAGAGTTCTCTGGCTTACCATTACAATCCGTCCATTCATAAAATTTTTCAGATATCCATGCCGCCAGCCCTGAAGGAGAGTCAGATAAAGCATAAGCTAAAGTTTGAGGCCTTGAACCTTGGATAGCTTGATAGCCCATACCTTCAGGTTTCCACTTATTTATTTGATCAATATAATCTTTCTCATCTAACGACATAATCTGCCCAGGCTCATAATCTCTTCTCAAAGCAAGCATATTTAAATGTAAGCCTAATATATTATCAGGATATTTATAACTAATTCTTGTTCCTATCATAGAACCCCAATCTCCACCTTGAATACAAAATTTATCATACCCTAATACATTCACCATCAAATCTAATAAACAGTCCCCTATTTCTTCGACTCCAAATCTTTTTTGAAAAGCTTTATATGACAAGCCAAAGCCCGGTAGAGAAGGAGCAATTACTGTAAAAGCTATATCTGATTCAATTCCAAATTTTTTAGGGTCAGTCAGGATAGGTATTAAATCAAGAAATTCAAAAACTGAGCCAGGCCAGCCATGCATTAATAGCAAAGGAATATTTTTAGTACCTTTTCCTTCACAGTGAATATAATGAACACCTATATCTGATATCTGTGTTTTAAATTGAGGAAAAGAGTTAAGTTTATTCTCTGAACTTTTCCAATCAAAATCAGTTTTCCAATATTCCAATAATTTTTTGAACCATTCTAAATCTGTACCAGTTTTCCATGGTTCTCCTGGTCCTTGATCAGGAAGCCTAGTATTCAAAAGGCGCATATTTAAATCTTTAATTTCTTTGTCTTTTATTTCTAATTTAAAGGGTTTTATTATAGGCATTATATAGTTCCTCATTTATAACAATTTATATCCTATACATTCTATATACTTTCAATACACCTTGCATCATTATTAGAAGGATAATTTACATATCTACTTACAGGATAAAATTGTATTTTATCAGATATATTAGTACTTATTAATTTTTTTTCATCAACCCAATTTAAAATATTTAAACCTTCTAATAATAGTGGTTGCCTATGATGGATATGCTTAATATTTATAGAAGCATCAGTCGTAACAATTGCACAACCTTTATCATTATAAATACCCGCCATATGTATAAGGTCATTATTGATATAATGATAAAATGGTATTTTTTCTATAGATGTTCTTTGCCATTCATACCAACCATCAGCAATTATTACACATTTCTTACAATTCTTAAATGAAGGCTTTACATTTATAGACTCTGCTCTTGCATTAGATAAGTTCATAGGTATTTTTGCCCAATTTGGAGAAAATGACCACGGAATATAATTTAGTTTAATACCAGAAAATATTAATATTTTTTGTGAAGGTGATATATTATAGCTTGGTGTAATATCAATATCATAAAGCTTTTTTACAGCTTTTTTATTTTTTAATGTAAACCTTCCACACATATTTCATTTACTTTTCTAAAGTTCTAGATTTTATTATTAATTGATTATAAAGCTTTTTTATTATTTAGGCCTGCATATTGTTTTAAACATTCAGGGTT
>CAWVYV010000060.1:0-6182 GCA_963934475.1 uncultured Alphaproteobacteria bacterium
ATTACTTATTAATTTTAAAAAAAATTTTTTTACCAACTTATCCTCAATTATGTTTAAATAATGTTATTTTAATATTAAAAATAATTATAAGGAGTTAAAATGTCTACTTTATTAGAAAATATGACTGCACCTGTTTTTAAAATTAATAGGGATGGAGGATCTGTAATAGATAGCTCTAAACTTAAAAACCCTTATATTGTATACTTTTATCCTAAGGATGATACTCCAGGATGTACTAAGGAAGCAATAGAGTTTTCTGATAATTCAGATTTTTTTATTAAAAATAGTATTATCATTATTGGTATTTCTAAAGATACAGTAGAGAAGCATGATAAGTTTATTATAAAGCATAATTTAAAAGTTATTCTTGGTTCTGATATATCTGGTGAAATTTGTGATAATTTTGGAGTTTGGATTGAAAAATCTATGTATGGAAAAAAGTATATGGGTATTGAAAGATCTACTTTCTTAATATCTAAAAATAATAAAATTCATAAAATATGGCGCAAAGTAAGAGTTAAAGGACATGTTGATGAAGTAATTTCAGCTTCTAAAAGCCTATTAAATATATAAGGTTAAATTATCTTATTTGCTAAAGATGCTTCAAGGAACACATCTATTTCTCCATCTAAAATTGCTTGAAAGTTTGAGCTTTCTTTATTAGTTCTAAGGTCTTTAACTAATTGGTAAGGCTGCAGTACATATGATCTAATTTGATGTCCCCAGCCTATTTCTGTTTTATTAGCTTCATTTTCATTTTTTTCTTTTTCTTTTTTAGTAAGTTCTAATTCATATAGCTTGGCTCTAAGCATTTTATATACTTCTGCTTTATTTTGATGCTGAGACCTATGATTTTGGCATTGAACAACTGTATTAGTTGGTATATGTGTTATTCTTACTGCACTATCAGTTCTATTAACATGTTGGCCACCAGCTCCTGAGGCCCGGTATGTATCTATTCTTAAGTCTTTTTCTTGAATATTTATTTCTATATTACCTTCAACAACTGGGTAGACCCATACACTTGCAAATGAAGTATGTCTTCTATTTTGTGAATCAAAGGGGGATATTCTGACTAACCTATGAACACCAGATTCAGTTTTTAACCAGCCATATGCATTTACACCACTAATCCTTATTGATATAGATTTAATTCCTATTTCATCACCATGATTTTCATCCATGACGGATATCTTATATTGTTTCTTCTCAGCCCACCTAGAATACATTCTTAATATCATTTGAGCCCAGTCTTGGCTTTCTGTACCTCCTGCTCCAGCATTAATTTCTAAGTAACAATCATTTTTATCTGCTTCTCCAGATAATAATGCTTCTAACTCTATTTTTTTAATTATAATAAAAAAATCTTCTAATTTTTTTTTACCATCTATTATGAAATTATTATCGTTTTCAGCATCAGCTAGTTCTATTAGAGATATAGTATCTGCTATATCTAATTCTAAACCCTTATATTTAGTTAGCCTATCTTGAAGATATGTTCTTTCTTTCATTAACTTTTGTGCAGTTTCCTGGTCTTTCCATAACTCTGGATCTTCAGTTAATGTATCTAATTCCTTTACCCGTAATAATGAACTTTCCGGGTCAAAGATGCCTCCGTATAGAACTCATAGATATTTCAATTTTTTTAATTATTTTATTAATTTCTGCATTCATATTATTTTTCCTATATTTAGTAGACCTTACCATCTAATGGCTTCAAATTTTTTACATCTCCACTTGGCTTTATTTTATAAGTTGTTGGAGCTGTACCAGTTACAAATGCTTCATATATAGTTTTGTCAGTGTTAGGGTTAGATAATAAACCAGTTTCAGGATCAACTATTACCATTTCGATATTATTAGGTATTTTAAATGCTTTAGAAGGATATATCAGCAATGCATCTTTCATAAAATTACCCCATATAGGCGCTGCAACTTTACCACCTGTCTCTTTATCTCCTAAAGAGCTAGGCATATCATAACCTACATATACACCGACTACTAAATTTGAAGAAAAACCAACAAACCAAGCATCCTTATTATCATTTGTTGTACCAGTTTTACCTCCAATATAATTAGATATACCTTTTAAAGATTTACCCGTACCATTTTTAATAACTCCATTTAATATCCATGCAATTTGAAATGCATATGAATCTTTCGTTCCCTTAACAGGCATAATTGAATTATTAAATATATCATGACCAATAAATTCATTATTACAGTGTTCGCATTTTTTAGTATTTTTTGAATAAAGTATTTTACCGTATCTGTCATGTATTGTCTCAATAAATTTTGGTGTAACTAGATTTCCTTCATTAATGAAACTTGCATAAGCTGCTGTTAAATTTATCAAAGAAGTCTCTCCTGCACCCAAAGCTGTTGCTAATTGAGCTGGATAATTTCCTATATTAAACCTATTACCAATTTCAACAATTTTTTCTATACCAATAGAATTAGCTAACCTAACAGTCATTACATTTCTAGATTTCTCTAAACCAGTTCTGAGTGTGCTCAATCCATAATAAGAACCTGTATAATTTTTAGGTACCCATTCTGATAGGCCTGGCCCTTGATCTATAACTAACGGAGAATCTAAAATTAATGATGAAGGAGTTAAACCATTTTCTAATGCAGCTAAATAAACAAAAGGTTTAAAAGCTGAGCCCGCTTGCCTCATTGCTTGAGTTACTCTATTAAATTTATTATTATTAAAATTATACCCACCAACCAAAGCCAATACATTACCAGTAAATGCATCTATAGCTACAATTCCTCCATTAGCCTTAGGGACCTGGTGTATTACAAATAACTTATTGTTTTTATCATAATTTATAGATTTTTTTACTGATATAATATCTCCTACTTTCAAAATTAAGTTCTTATAACTATCAACAGTTAATATATTATTATTTTTAGGCCTTATGACCCAAGATGATTCCACTAAGTCTAAATTACCTATATTACCATCTAAGAAACCCATTTTTATATTATCTTTAGTAAATTCTAAAACTACAGCATATAAAATATTCCTTTTATCATTTAGATAATAATTATTAAGATAGGTTAGCCATTTTGCATTAAAGTCACTTGATTTGATATTTCCTACCTTGCCTCTCCAACCTTGTCTTTTATCATATTCTTCTAAACCATTTTGCAGACTCTTTTCTGCAAAACTTTGTAATTTTTCATCTAAGGTAGTTAAAACATATAAGCCCTCATTATATAAATAATCTTCATCATATTTATTTATAATAATTTTTCTTACTTCAGCTGAAAAATAGTTAGCCCTAATAGAAGTATTACTACTATTTTTAATAATATTAATATTCTTTTGTGATGCCTTAGCAAAATCTGACCTACCTATAACTCCTTCCTCAAACAACCTGGATAAAACATAATTCCTTCTAAAAATTGCAGCATTATATTTTTTAATTGGGTGGTAATTATTTGGCCCCTTGGGTAGCCCTGCCAAAAAAGCAATTTCAGATAAATCTAGATCGTCTATAGATTTATTAAAATAATTTTGTGAGGCTACAGCAATACCATAAGATCTAAAACCTAAAAATATTTCATTTAAATATAGTTCTAGTATTTTTTCTTTAGTTAAAGTTCTTTCAATGCGAAGTGCTAACAAAGCTTCTTTGATTTTTCTATCAAAAGAAACTTCACTTGAGAGTAAAAAATTCTTAGCTACCTGCTGTGTAATTGTGGAGGCACCCACTAGTCTATTTCCTGTTATTAAGTGTTTCATATTAATAATTATTGCTCTTGTAATACCTTTAAAATCTAAGCCATCGTGTTTAAAAAAGTTTTTATCTTCAGTTACTACAAAAGCTTCAACTAATAGCTTAGGAATAGCTTCATACGGCACAAAAACTCTTTTTTCATTAGCGTATTCCTGAATAATATTATCATCACTAGAGTACAACCTAGTCATTGCTTTTGTTTTATATGACTTTAATTGCGTATAATCAGGTAAATCATTGCCATAGTTCCATAAAATAGATAAAGAAATAATAGCTAAAAAAGATATAATACCAATAATAAATAAGAATGAATAATAAAAAAATTTTAACATTCAGTTCTCAATAATATATACAATTCAATATCCATCCATATAAGCATTATAAAAAAATTAATACTATAATATATAAAATATACATAGGAATTATCTTAAATTAAATAACTGTTTAATATAAACCCAGAATATAGTTATATTATATATAATTTATTAAATTTAAGTTATCTATATTAATAATGAATAATTTGAAGACATATAACGATATAAAACTATATAAATTAATCATTAGTATTGCTATACCAATGATTTTATCAAATATATCAACACCTTTATTAGGCTTAATTGATACTTCTATTATAGGACAAATTAGCATAGAACAAATTGGTGCTATTGCAATTGGTAGCTCAATATTATCATTTTTCTATTTCTGTTTTGGATTCTTTAGAATGGGAACAACAGGATTAATAGCTCAAGCTTATGGCAAAAATGACTATGATCAAATAAAAAATATTATTAAAAAAAACTTATTTATGGCATTAATTTTTGGTATATTTTGTATTCCTAGCTTATTAATTATAAAAAATATCCTAATAACTATATTTACAGATAATGTTAATATTCAAATTTTTACAAAATCATATATTAATATTAGAATATTCGGAGCGCCAGCTACTTTTCTTAACTTTGTCATATTTGGTGTTTTATTAGGTAGTAATAAGCCTTGGAAAATATTTAAATTAGTTTTATTTATTAACTCCTTGAATATAATTTTAGATTTATACCTTGGTATGTATCTAGGCTTAAATATTAAAGGTATAGCTATTGGAACAATTATATCTGAATATGCAGGTGTTGTTTTTGGTTTATATTATATAAAATCCACAATTACATTACTTGATATAATTAATCAAAAAAGATTTTTTAAAGATAAATTTTCATTGTTATTTAAAGCTAATATTAACTTATTTATTAGAACATTTTTTATTTTAATGAGCATATTAATGTTTACAGCCATAGGTTCAAGATTAGGCGAAACTTTATTAGCAGCAAATGCTATTTTAATAATTTTCCAAATGTTTCTATCTTATAGTTTAGATGGCTTTGCTCAAGCTACTGAGGTATTACTAGGAAACGAATATGGTAAAAAAAATAAAAAAAATATTACAAAAATTATAATTTCTTCTGGATTAATTTCTTTTGTATTTGCAATATTATATACTATTATATTTTATTTTTTTTCAATGAATATTATAGAAATAATAACACCTATTGATTCAATTTTAATTGAAATAAAAAATTATACTGTCTGGATAATAATATCACCATTAATATCTTTCTTAGCTTTTCAGTTAGATGGAGCCTTTATAGGAGCAAATAAAACAAAAATTATGAGAAATACTGTTATAATTAGTTTTAGTATCTATATAATATGTTTAATAATATTTGTTCCTATATTTAGTAACCATGGCCTATGGGCTTCCTTTATAATATTTATGCTATTAAGAGGATTACTTTTACTATCAGAATATAAAAAACTGTATCAATTTAATTGACCTAGGTTATATTTATTTATTTCCTGAACTAAACTTTTAATAATATAATTTATATTATTTGATAAATCATTAAATTTATTAACTTTAATTTCTAATGTATCTTCATTCATATATAAAGACCTATTAATTTCTATTTGCAAAACATTTACACCCTCCATTGGTTTACCATAATTTTTTGTTATATAACCACCAGAATAAGGGTCATTTATGCAGGATGAATAATTAAAGTAATCTAAATGATTTATAAGTTTAGATGTAAAGATATTATTAGAAGATAAATCAAAATTATTTCCTAGAATAATATCCACATTATTATTTAAAAATTTTGAAGGCATAGAATGAAAATCTAACACTAAAATATTATTATGCCTTTTTTTTACAGTTTTTATCATAGACTTTAGAGTATTATGGTAAGGAAAATAATTACTTAATAATCTAGTTATTACTTCCTTTCTTGTTAATAAATGATCATATATTTCATTGCCATAATAAGAAACTCTATGTATTACACCAATGCCATTTTGGACCTTAGAAAAATTTGATGTATCAAATACTGGTATATCTGAAGAAATCATTAATGGATCTAATTCTAAAGGGCTTCTATT
>CAWVYV010000061.1:0-6180 GCA_963934475.1 uncultured Alphaproteobacteria bacterium
GAAGAGCTATCTAGAGAACTTTTAATAATATCCATTTAAACTCCTTTATATTCTAATAACTTCTTTCTAAAGCAATTGCAGTAGCTTCGCCGCCGCCAATACATAAAGAAGCCACACCTTTATCAACTTTATACTTATGCATGGCTGCAATTAGTGTAGCTATAATTCTAGCTCCTGAAGTTCCAACAGGATGCCCTAAAGCACATGCTCCTCCATGAACATTAACTATTTCAGGAGATATGCTTAAATCCTTCATTGCCGCCATAGGTACAACCGCAAAAGCTTCATTTATTTCAAATAAGCCAACATCTTTTATGTTCCATCCAGCCTTATCTAAAACTTTTTGGATTGCGCCTATTGGAGCAGTTGTAAACCATGCAGGGTCATGACTGTTTGTAGCATGTGCAACAATTCTAGCTAATGGTATAGAATTTTTATTTTTTGCTTCTTCATTAGTCATCATTACTAAAGCTGCCGCACCATCTGAAATAGATGAAGAATTTGCAGCTGTTACTGTTCCAGTTTTACTAAAAGCAGGCTTAAGGTTTGGAATTTTGGATATATCAGCAGAAAAAGGTTGCTCATCATTAGTAATTTCTTTTGAACCTTTACGAGTATTAATAGTTACAGGAACCATTTCTTCTTTGAAAGAGCCGTCTTCATTAGCCTTTTTTGCTCTCTCTAATGACCTAATAGCAAAATTATCTTGTTCTTCTCTAGTAAACTGATACGCCTCAGCTGTTGCTTCTGCAAAAGCACCCATTAAGCTACCTGTTTGATAGGCATCTTCTAATCCATCAATAAACATGTGGTCCTGCACCTGGGCATGCCCCATTCTTAAACCACTACGAACTTTTGGTAAAATATATGGTGTATTGGACATACTTTCAATACCACCTGCCAAAGTTACTAAGCTTGACCCTGCTAATAACTGGTCATGAGCAATCATGGCAGCTCTCATACCTGACCCACACATTTTGTTTACAGTTGTTGCTCCTGCTGTGTTTGGTATACCTGCACCTATTGCAGCCTGTCTTGCAGGTGCCTGCCCCATACCCGCTGGTAAAACACACCCCATTACCACATCATCAATATCCTCAGCCTTAATTCCTGCTTTCTTAATTGCACCCTTTATAGCAATACTACCTAAGTATGGAGCAGTTTCAGAGGATAAACTTCCTTGAAAACTTCCCATTGGAGTTCTTGCAAAACCCGTAATAACAATACTATTTTTATTCATTACCTTCTCCTAATTATCTACATTGGTTTACACATACAAACATTTGTCCCTGACAAATCTGTTCGGCTTCAGGGTTATTTGCTTCAATCTTTTCACATGCGTCTCTTCTTCTAAGACACACTTTTGCACAAACTTTCGTTTGTGAGCCCTTTACCTCAGGGTCATAAGGGAAATCCGGAACATTATCCTGCGAAAAAGCAATTTTATTACTAAATATCAGAAATAAAAAAGCTAATAATACTAAAAAAAACCTAATATTAACAGACTTTAAATTTAAGCACATTATTATTCTCCTATTTTGTTTCATTAAATACTTCTCTTCCAATTAACATTCTTCTGATTTCACTTGTTCCCGCACCAATTTCATATAACTTAGCATCCCTTAATAAACGCGCTACTGGATAATCATTAGTATAACCATTGCCCCCTAAGATTTGTATTGCCTGGAGTGTAATTTCTGTACATTTTTCGGCTGAGTACAGAATAGCACCAGCTGAGTCTTTTCTTGTAGTTTCATTTCTATCACATGCTTGAGCCACGTTATATACATAAGACTTAGATGCATTCATAGAAGTATATATATCTGCTAATTTACCTTGTATTAACTGAAAACTGCCAATAGGTTTGTTAAACTGTTTTCTTTCATGAACATAAGGAACTACTATATCCCAACAATTTTGCATAATACCAAGCGGCCCACCTGCTAATACCACTCTCTCATAATCTAAGCCACTCATAAGCACTTTTGCACCAGCGTTTATTTCACCTAATACATTTTCATTGGGAACTTCACAATTATCAAATATAAGCTCACATGTATTAGATCCACGCATACCTAACTTATCTAATTTTTCTCCAGTAGAAAAACCTTTAAAATCTTTTTCTATGATAAATGCTGTAATACCCTTAGAGCCAGCATCCTTATTAGTTTTAGCATACACAACCAAATAATCAGCATCAGGACCATTTGTTATCCACATTTTCGAACCATTTAGAACATAATGATCTGTTTTTTTTGTGGCAGTTGTTTGCATACCTACAACATCAGAACCTGCGCTAGCTTCGCTCATAGCTAAAGCACCAACCTTTTTTCCAGAAACTAAGCCAGGTAAATACTTTTCGCGCTGGTTATCATTTCCATTTAATCTTATCTGGTTTATACATAAATTTGAGTGAGCACCATAAGAAAGCCCTACTGATGCTGACGCTCTGCTAATCTCTTCAACACAAACAGTATGTTCCAAATAACCTAAACCGCTTCCACCCCATTTTTCCTCAACGGTAAGACCCAGCAAACCTAAACTACCCATTTTTTCCCATAAGTCAGAAGGAAAATCATTCTTCTTATCTATTTCAGCCGCTCTTGGTGCAATTTCATTCTGAGCAAAACTAGATACAGTTTCTCTAATCATATCTGCTGTCTCACCTAAATAAAAATTAAAATCTTCTCGTCTATTAATAATCATTTAATCTCCAAAACTTATGTTAACAAAATGTTTGCTAGACCTAAAAACACAAAGAAACCTACTACATCTGTTACAGTAGTCAATAAAATTGAAGCTCCTAATGCAGGGTCAATTTTCCAACGTTGTAAAATTAGAGGAATTGATGCCCCAAAAAAACCTGCTACAAATAAATTAAATAACATAGCTAACGCTATAACTATCCCTAAACCCTTTTCTCCAAACCATAAAGCAGCAACTAAACCAACTATTACTGCAAAAATAACACCATTAATAATTCCTACTAAAACCTCTTTGCCAAACACTCTTAATGCATTTGATTGATTTAACTCTCTTGTTGCAAGAGCTCTAACGGCAACTGTTAAAGCCTGAGTTCCAGCATTACCTCCCATTGAAGCCACGATCGGCATTAAAACTGCTAAAGCAACAATTTGCTTTATAGTCCCCTCAAATATTCCTATAGCAATAGATGCTAATATAGCGGTAAGCAAATTAACAAACAGCCAAGTAAAACGGCTTCTTGCTGTTTGCCAAGCAGCCATATAAATATCAGTATCCCCGGAAACACCTGCAAGTTTTAACATATCTTCTTCTGCCTCTTCTTGAATCACCTCTACAACATCATCAACTGTTACCATACCTATTAGTCTATTTTGAGAATTTACTACAGGAGCAGATGTTAAGTCATATTGTTCAAACAAAAATGCCATATCTTCCTGATCCATTGCTACAGGAACCACAACTGGATCTATAGTCATAATATCAGATAACACTACTTTTCTCTCACTTCTCATTAATTTATGGAGAGGAACTGTTCCTACAGGTATATGCCTAGGATCCACTATAAATACAGCATAAAACTGATCCGGAACTTTTATTGAACGTCTCAAATAGTCAATTACCTGCCCTACATTCCAATAACGCGGAACGGCGACATAATCTCTCTGCATCAATCTTCCTGCAGACATTTCAGGAAATTCTAGAGCTTGAACAATTAAGTTTTTTGCATCATTAGGAATTTGATTTAAAAGTGTTTCTCTTTTTTGTAAGTCTAAGTTTTCCAAAATATAAGCAGCATCGTCTGTATCTAGCTGACCAATTAAGTCTGCTAATATACTTGGTTTATAATTTTCTATTATATCTTTTAATACTTGCTCGTCTATTGAAGCTAAAGTTTCTGGAGGCATTTTATTCTGCAATAAAGAAAATAATACTTTTCTATCTTCTTGAGGTAAAATTTCAAAAATATCTGCAATATCTGCCGGATGTAACGATAAGATATCTTCTTCAAGAGCATTAAAATTATTCGCTTTAATATGCACCCTAGTCTTATCAATAAACTTTGAAGAAATGCCAAAACCTAAAGAAGTTTTGCTATCATATATATTAATATTTTCTGCTATAGTTTTAGAATTATTTTTCATTTTCCTAAAATTCCTATGCATTTTTATTATTAATATTATAATACATTCTAACTGTATAAAAAAAATAATGCTAGGTTATAAAAATGATTTCAGTAAATTTAAAATCTAATAATAAAACTTTGAAATGGAAATATAACAAAAATTTAATTCCATATGATGAAGCAATTAGTACTATGGAAAACCATGTTCAAAAAATTCATAAAAACAAAGAAACAGAATTGATATGGTTATTAGAACATCCTTCAGTTTATACATGTGGAACTAGCGCTAAAGAAGAACAAATACTAAAGCAAACAGAAGTTCCAATTATTAACTCAGGTAGAGGCGGACAAGTCACTTACCATGGCCCTGGACAAAGGATTATATATGTAATGCTTAATCTAAATTATAGAGAAAAAGATATTAGAAAATATGTTAAAACCCTAGAAACTTGGATGATAAAATCATTAAAGTATATAGGTTTAGATGCATACACATGCAAGGATAGAATAGGTATATGGGTAGATGGGCCTCATGGGGAGTCTAAGATAGGAGCTATTGGTATAAGAGTAAGTCACTGGATAACTTATCATGGCATCTCAATAAATATTAACCCAAACCTTGATTATTATAAAAGTATAATACCATGCGGCTTAAAAGACTTCTCAGTGACTTCATTAAAAGAGCTTGGTTACAATTATACCATGAATGAATTTGACGAAATTATAAAAAAATCATCCAAAGGCATATTTTGACATCATGCAAAAGTAATTAATTCCTGATCCACAGATACCGTATCACCTTCTTTAACATTTATTTTTTTTATTTGTATATCTTTTTCAGCTTTAAGAACATTTTCCATTTTCATTGCATCTAAAATAATTAAATCTTCACCTAAACTCACCTTTTGATTTTCAGAAACACATACTTTTACAACCTGCCCAGGCATTGGAGATATAAGTGCTTTAGCTAATGTGTTTTTAGCTTTCTTAGGAATCAATTTAGCTAAATTAAAAACTTCTGATTCCATAACTTTTGATTGAATATCAAACCCTGCATGACAGACGTTATATCCAGACAAAATTTTTGATACTTGCATTACACATTTTTTATCACCTAAAGATATTTGCAAAATTGATTCTCCTATATTCCAAGAAACAAAAACTTCATATAATTTTGAACTATCCTCTACTTTAATTCTATAAATATTGTCAACTTCATTAAATGCTATTTCATATCTGAACTCAAAATGATGCTTAGAAATAGTAACAACATAGTTACCTTTAGTTAATTTACTTTCACGCTTTATTTCTATAGCCTTCATTGCAAGAGACGCTAGAGAAATCAGCGATATCTTCTCTTTTGATTTTAATAGACCTGAATAACCTTTAGGGTACTCTTCATCTAAAAAAGCAGTTGTAATATTTCCAGATAAGAACTTTTTATTAGTTAACACACTATTTACAAATGGAATATTTGTAGACAAACCTTTTATTACAAATGCATCTAATGCAGCAGATAGTTTATTGCATGCATCAAGCCTATTTTCTCCATGAGAAATTAATTTTGCAATCATTGGATCATAATACATAGATATTTCACCGCCTTCTTGTACTCCAGAATCAAGGCGTATTGATGTGCCATCCTGTCTTGGAGGGATGAATTTTCTAAGCCTACCAATAGACGGTGCAAAATTTCTAATCGGGTTTTCAGCATATATTCTAGCTTCTACAGACCATCCATTAATCTTAATATCAGACTGAACTAGACCTAAAGGTAGCTTAGCACTTATATTTATCATTTTTTCCACGAGATCAATCCCCGTAACCAATTCTGTTACTGGATGTTCCACTTGTAGCCTTGTATTCATTTCAAGAAAATAAAAGGACTTATCATTAGATGCTACGAATTCTACTGTTCCAGCGCTCGAATAATTCACAGCTTTAGCCAATAGAAGAGCCTGTTCTCCCATTTTCTTTCTCATAGCTGGGTCTACTAAGGAGCTAGGAGCTTCTTCAATTACTTTTTGATGTCTTCTTTGAACAGAACATTCTCGTTCTCCTAAATAAACCAT